>JAYSVE010001021.1:0-14387 GCA_043718725.1 Methylibium sp. | reverse complement strand
CAGCGTCAAAGGCCGGCGATTTTCATCCGCTCGATCAGCACCGAGCCAATGGTTTTTGAGCCCATCGTGTAGGTGTCGGCACCCACCGCCACTAGGCTCAAGAACATGTCACGCAAATTGCCGGCGATCGTGATCTCGTGCACCGGGTATTGAATGCGCCCGCCTTCGACCCAGAAGCCGGCCGCCCCGCGCGAATAGTCGCCGGTCACGTAGTTCACGCCCTGCCCCATCAACTCGATGACGAACAAGCCGCGGTGCAGCTTGCGCAGCATCGCCTCCAGGTCGTCGGCCGGGTCGGTGCGGCGGCTGGTGAGCGTGAGGTTTTGCGAGCCGCCGGCATGCCCGGTGGTGCGCATGCCCAGCTTGCGCGCGGAGTAGGTCGACAAAAAATAGCCCTGCACCACGCCGGCGCACACCACGTCGCGTGCGCGCGTGGCCACGCCTTCGTCGTCGAACGGTGAACTGCCCTTGCCTTTGGCGATGTGCGGGTCTTCGTGGATGTCCACATGCTCGGGCAACACCTGCTTGCCCAGGCTGTCGAGCAAGAAGCTGGACTTGCGGTACAGCGCGCCGCCGCTGGTGGCTTGCACGTAAGCACCCAGCAACCCCGAGGCCAGCGTGGCTTCGAACAGCACCGGCACTTCGCAGGTGACGAGCTTGCGTGCCTTCAGGCGCGAGAGCGTTCGCTCGGCGGCGTAGCGGCCCACCGCTTCAGGCGCCGCCATGTCTTGCGGCGCGCGCATCGACGTATACCAATGATCGCGCTGCATCTGGTCGCAGCCGCGCCCCGGCACCGACGCGATGGGCGCTACCGACAGCGAATGCCGCGAACTGGCGTAGCCGCCGCGAAAACCGCGGCTGTTGCCAGCGAAGAAATGGGACTGCTGAGCCGAGACGCCGGCGCCTTCGGAGTTGGTGATGCGCCGGTCCACCGCCAGGGCAGCCGCCTCGCAGCGCAACGCCAACTGCACGGCGCGCTCGGCGTCGATGTCCCAGGGATGGAACAAGTCGAGGTCGCGCAAGGCCGCATCGCCCAGCGCGATATCGCCGTCCTCGGGCAAACCCGCGGCCGGGTCTTCGGCCGTGAATCGGGCGATGTCGTGGGCGGCGCGCACGGTTTGCTCCAGCGCGGCGCGGGAAAAGTCGGACGTGCTGGCATTGCCGCGGCGTTGCCCGACATAGACTGTCACGCCCATCGACTTGTCCCGGTTGCGCTCGACGTTTTCGGTTTCACCCTTGCGCACCGACACCGACAGGCCAACGCCCTCGGACACTTCGGCGGCGGCGTCCGTGGCCCCCAGGCTGCGCGCAAAGGCCAGCGCGTCGTCGACGGATTGCTGGAACCGCGCGCGTGAAAAAGCGAAGCCCTGGGGTGGTTGTGAGCTGGAATGGGGTGTGGAAGTCATGCAGGACCGCAGGCAAGGGTTGAGGGCGTGAATCCAGTCAGCAGCCTGACCGCGCGGCTATCATAGCGACCCGTATCAATGTGATTTCAGTCGCCGCCCGCCACGCCAGAATGTCTACCGTCAAACCCATCGACAGCGAAGCGAAGACTACCGAACCGCTCTTTCACGGGCGCCCGAGCAAGACCCGGCTCAAACTGGATTCGCACCGCTTGCAGGAGCTTGGCGAGGCCCTGGTCGAGCTTCCCGAGAACCGCCTCGAGGCATTGCCGATTTCGGAGCCACTGCTCGATGCGGTGCGCGAGTACAAGAAAACCCGCAGCCATGAGGGCCGGCGGCGCCAGATGCAGTACATCGGCAAGCTGATGCGCCGCGCCGACCCGGAACCGATCCGCCAGGCCGTCGCTGACATGCAACTCGGCCGCGCCAAGGACTCGCTTGCGCTGCACCAGGCCGAACGCTGGCGTGCGGAGTTGGTCGCCAGCGACGCCGCTCTCACCCGCTGGGCCGACGAGCACCCGCAGTCCGATGTGCAGCAGTTGCGCAGCCTGGTGCGCAACGCCCGCAAAGACGCCGCGCTGATTCCTGAGCAGCGCAGCGGCCAGGCCTATCGTGAGCTTTTTCAGTTCATCAAGTCGGTCAGCCCCCATGAATGAACTCGAGCCCGTGTTGATCGGTCTGGTGTCCATCAGTGACCGCGCTTCCGCCGGCATCTACGAAGACCAGGGCATCCCCGCCCTCAAGGCCTGGTTGAGCCGCGTGGTGCGCAACCCCATTGCCTGGGAAACGCGGCTGATCCCCGATGTCGAGGCCACCATCAGCGAAGCCTTGCGCGATCTGGTCGACCGGGCCCATTGCAACCTCGTTCTCACCACCGGTGGCACCGGCCCGGCACTGCGCGACGTGACCCCGGAGGCCACGCTGGCCGTGGCCACCAAGGTGATGCCGGGCTTCGGCGAGCAAATGCGCCAGATCGGCCTGTGCTTCGTGCCGACCGCCATCCTGTCGCGCCAGGTGGCCGTGGTTCGCGACAAGGCCTTGATCGTCAACTTGCCGGGCCAGCCCAAGGCGATTGCCGAAACCCTCGAAGGACTGCCGCAAATGTCGCCACCGGTGCCGGGCATATTTGCCGCGGTGCCGTATTGCCTGGACCTGATCGGCGGCCCCTACCTCGAAACCGACGAGACCGTCTGCAAGGCGTTTCGGCCGAAGTCCGCGCTGCGGGAGCCGGCCGCGCGAGCGCCGCGCGGGCCGTGACAACCGCCCTCCCGGCCAGCCGGTTTCGCGGGATTCCGAGGACTCTGGCGATCTTGGCCTGGCTGGCGGCTCTGCACGGGGCTGCCTTCGCCGCCGAGCCGACCGTCGAGTTCACGGTGAGCGAAGGCGATTCCGCCGCCCGCTTGTCGGCCAGCATGCTGATCGGTCCGGCCGCCTGGCGCGAGGTGTCGACCCTCAATCGATTGGTGCCCTACGAGCGAATTCGCCCCGGCCAGGTGCTTCAGATCCCGGTTCGCCTGCTGCGCACGAACAAGGTCGACGCGCGCCTGATCAGCATCAGCGGCGAGGTCCGCGTCGACGGTCGTCCGGCCACGCTGCAAGACAAATTGATCGAGGGTCAGGCGGTCGAAACCGGCCCGCTCGGATCGGCCGTGGTGGAGTTGGCCGACACCTCACGGGTCAAGGTGGCGCCGTCCAGCCTGGTCGCGGTCTTGGCGAGCCGGCGACTGGCATTTCCGGACGTGACCGACAGCACGAGCAGCCCGTCCACGGGCCTCTTTTCCGGCGCGCTGCGTCTGCTTCGGGGTTCGGTCGAAGTGCTTGCCGCGAAGGTCCGGCGCGCCACGCCGCTGGAGGTGACGACACCGACCGCGGTGGTCGGCGTGCGGGGCACCGAGTATCGGGTCGCCTTCGATGACGGCGCCGACCGCGCCACGCGCGCCGGCGTGCTCGAAGGCCATGTCCAATTCGATTCGAGCGCGCTGACCGTCGGCGCCCCGGTCCCGTCCGGGTTCGGCGCGGCCGTCGACGTCAAGACGCCGGCGCCGAGCGTGGTGAAGCTGGCAGCGGCGCCGGACCTGTCGCCCATGCCCGCGCTGTTCGAGCGACCGGTGGTGCAGTTCCGATTGCCCGGCGAAGCCTTGGCGCTGCACGTGCAGGTCGCGTCTGACGCCGGGTTCGACAGAATTGTCCGAGACCAGCGGGTGGAGCCGGGTGAGGCCGTCAGCATTGCCGGCCTCGACGATGGGCCATGGTTTTTGCGGGCGCGCCGCTTCGGCGAACTGCAGATCGAAGGCCTGGACGCATCGCGCCCCTTTGTGCTGAACGCCCGGCCCGAGCCGCCGCCGCTGCTCACGCCGCGTGCCGGCGCGAAGTTCTCCGTCGGTGACCTCGAGTTCGGCTGGACACCCAACCCGCAAGCCGGCAACTACCGCGTGCAGATTGCCAGGGGCGCGGACTTCAGCAACTTGCTCGTGGACCGCGGCGCCGTCGCCGGCGAGCCGCTGCGGCTGGCCGTCAACGTACCCGGCACGTATTCCTGGCGTGTCGCCAGCCTGCGCGCCGACGCCCGGCAAGGCCCGTTTGGCGACCCCTCGACGTTTGATGTGCGCGCCGCGCCGGCCGCACCCGCAGGGCGTTTGACGCAGGATCGCAAGGCAGTGCAGTTCACCTGGGCCGACAGCCCCGGCTCGCGCCACCGGGTTGAGTTGGCGCGCGACGCCGGCTTCCGGGCCATCATCGCCAGCGCGGAGGTCAGCGGCAACGAATGGTCCGTGCCGTTGCCTGACGGTGGTGGCGACTTCTACTTTCGCTACCGAGTCATTGAACCCGACGGCTTTGTCAGCGCGAACAGCGCGACGCTCAAGGTCCAAATCCGCAGGGACCGGGACATCCCGGAACTGCTGTTCCCGTCGGTGTTCATCTCGCGGATCGCCCGGTAAGCCCCATCATTTGACGAGGCGGTTGAGCCGGGCGGCGTCGAAACTCTCGATCGTCTGTGCGTCCTGCGGAACGCAATCGCCCCAGGGCAGTTCGCGTGACCGCGACGAGAGTTTTTCGATCGCCTGCCACAGCAACGTGATCTGGTGTTCGTGGCCGGAGGCGTTGTCGATCAGCCCCTTCATCGCCAGCGCCACGGGGTCGTCGCCCTGGGTGATGCCGTAGGCCGAGAAGCCCATCTTCCCGGCGGCGGCCTCTCGCTGCACATCGACGTTGGCATGCAAGATGCGCGCTGGGTTGCCCACTGCCGTGGCGCCGGGCGGGACCGCCTTGAGCACCACCGCGCTGGCGCCGACCCGCGCACCGTCGCCCACGGTAAAGCCGCCCAGCACCTGCGAATTGGCGCTGACGATCACACCGCGGCCCAAGGTCGGGTGGCGCTTGGCGCCTTTGGTGAGCGAGGTGCCGCCCAGCGTGACACCCTGGTAGATGGTGCAGTCGTCGCCGATCTCGGCGGTTTCCCCCACCACCACGCCCATGCCGTGGTCGATGAAGACGCGCCGGCCGATCTTGGCGCCCGGGTGAATCTCGATGCCCGACAGAAACCGCGCCAGGTGCGATATGAAGCGCCCCAGCCAGAACCACCCATGAGCCCAGCACCAGTGCGCGCGCCGGTGCAGCACCAGCGCGTGCAGGCCCGGGTAACAAGTGAGCACCTCCCACGTGGAGCGCGCCGCGGGGTCGCGCTCAAGAATGCAGGCGATGTCTTCTCGCAGGCGCTGGAACATGGTGGTGGCATCCGAAAACGGGGCTGATCAGTGTAGCGGCGCTGTCCGCTGGCGCACCATGGCACTGCCAAGAGCCCACCACTTGCAAGTACATTGACCCCTGCATCGAAAGAGAATCGAAAGACGCGCCTCGTGATTGAAGAGTCTGCCGCCACCACCTTCCTCTTTTCCGACATCGAGGGCAGCACCCGCCTGTGGGAGCAAATCCCGGATCGTATGCAGCCTGCGCTGGCGCGCCACGATGCGATTGCGCGTGCGGCTGTGATCGAACACCGCGGCCGCGTCGTCAAGTCCACCGGCGACGGCATCCACGCCGCCTTCGAGCACGCCGCGGATGCGCTGGGCGCGGCGCTCCAAATGCAGCTCGCGCTGACCCGGCCCGACACCACAGGCGGGCTGGCGCTGAAAGTGCGCTGCGGACTGCACACGGGCACGCACCAGGCCCGCGACAACGACTATTACGGCACCGAAGTCAACCGCGCCGCACGCGTGATGAGCGTGGCCCACGGCGGCCAGACCCTGCTGTCCAGGGCGGTGGTCGACCGCGTGGTGGGCGCGCTGCCCGAGGCGGTGACCCTGCGCGACCTGGGTCGGGTGCGCCTGCGCGACCTGACCAGCCCGGAGCACGTCTACCAACTGGTGCATCCGCAGCTCCGGGCCGACTTCCCGCCGCTGCGATCGCTCGAAGCCACGCCGAACAACCTGGCCCAGCAGCTCAACTCCTTCGTCGGCCGCGAGCGCGAGGCCGCCGAGGTCAAGGCCATGCTGGCATCGAACCGGCTGGTCACCTTGCTGGGCATGGGCGGCATCGGCAAGTCGCGCCTGTCGGTGCAGTTGGGTGCCGAGGTGATGGACGATTATTCCGACGGCGTTTGGCTGGTCGAGCTGGCGCCGCTGTCGGACCCACAACTGGTGGCGCAGGCGGTGGCCTCGGTGCTGGGCGTCAAGGAAGAAGCCGGGCGGCCGGTGCTCGAGGCCCTGGTCAAGTTCGTGCGCGACCGGCAATTGCTGATCATCCTGGACAACTGCGAACATGTCGTGCGCGCCTGCGCCGAGTTGGCCAAGCAGTTGCTGCAAGCCGGGCCGGGGTTGAAGGTTCTGGCGTCCAGCCGCGACCCGCTGCAGATTGCGGGGGAGACGGCGTACCACGTGCCCACGCTGTCGGCGCCCGACCCGAACAAGAAGGTCACGCTGGCGGAGTTGGCGCAGCATGAAGCGGTGCGCCTGTTCATCGACCGCGCCACCGCGTCGCAACCGGCGTTCCGCGTGACCGCGAAGAACGCCGCGGCGGTGGCCGATATTTGCCACCGGCTGGACGGCATTCCGCTGGCGATCGAGCTGGCGGCGGCGCGCACGCGGGCCTTGTCGGTCGAGGTCATTTCTGCGCGGTTGAACGATCGGTTCCGCTTGCTGGTGACCGGTGACCAGACCGTGTTGCCACGCCAGCGCACCTTGCGGGCCTTGATCGATTGGAGTTATGACCTGCTGCCGGCCAACGAGCGGGCGCTGTTTCAGCGCTTGTCGGTGTTCGCGGGGGGGTGGACCCTGGAGGCGGTGGAGGTTGTGGGCGCGGGGGGTGAAGTCGAGCAAGCGGATGTCCTGGATTTGCTGACGCACCTGGTGGAGAAGTCGTTGGTGGTGATGGAGGTTGGCGGCGAGCGGTATCGGATGCTGGATACGGTGCGGCACTATGCGCAGGAGAAATTGGGCGAGGCGACCGATGGTGCGTTGACACGCACGCGGCATCTTGATTTCTATCTGACGTTTGCCGAGACAGCGAGGCCGGAGTTGGCGGGGCCGGAGCAAGGCCATTGGCTGGCGCGGCTGGACTTTGAACGAGAGAACCTATTGCAGGCTCACATTTGGAGCGAACACGCAGAGGGTGGCACGGAACTGGCACTCCGGTTGGTGCACGCGCTGCGACCGTACTGGATCAATCGCGGCCTCCTGCTGTTGGGGCACAAGCTGGCAGTTGAGCTGCTTGGGCGTATCGGCCTGCAAGCGCGTGACGCTGCCAGGTGCCGCGCATTGTTCGGTGCCGGTCAATTCTGCTACTTCGCCGGGCGCTACGGCGAAGCCACCAACCACCTCAGAGAAAGCCTTGCCATTGCGCGAGAAACCTGCAACATGCAGCGAATTGCAATGGTGCTTCAGCCTCTTGGGATGGCCTGTCTGGGTCGGGGTGATTTGCCCGCAGCTCGCCACTATCTTGAAGAAGCGGTGGCGCTTGCCCATGAGTTGGGCAATCAACGTGAACTGGCAGCGGCCCGGAATGCGCTGGCCATGCTCCACCGAATGGAGGGCCGATTCGACGCCGCGCAGCCCCTGTATGAAGCCGTGGTGAAACAGGCACGCGAGCTTGGGGATCAAGAGCTCATCGCCATCGGCCTGCTGAACCTTTCCATCGTTTCAATCGCTCGCGGTCTAGCTCATTCGGCACCAGCGATGCTGCTGGAGGTATTGAGCATTGCCAACGAGATTGGATCGAAACCAGCAGTGCAAAGTGCGCTGGAGGTCTGCGCAGGGCTAGCTGCCGCGAAAAAAGACTGGCAACAAGCTGCCAACTTCTTTTGCGCGGCAGAAGCACTGACCGCCCAGACTGGCTTGCAGCGCGACCCGGCGGATGAGGCCTTCTTGGCCCCGCTGATGGAGCAAACGAAGGATGCGCTCACCCCAACAGAATTCGAGTCGATCACGCTCGCTGGGCGAGCCGCACAACCCGAAGAAGTGCTAAATCAGGCGCGCACTTGGTTGAACGCAGGCGCAACAAGCTGACGCGCGTTCAATCGTTGACCACACTCGGATCAAGCACCAACTGCTTTTGAGACTCGTCGACCAGCATGATCGTGTACTTGTAGATTCCCGACTGTGTGTGCCTGTTCAAGCAGGTGAATTCCAAGCCCTCTTTGCCACGGCGGCAGTTGACGATCTCGTTTTGGCGAGGGTCCAACACCACGCTGACCTTGTCGCCCCTGAGCACCTCGTCTTTGAGCCTGCCCTCGACAACGATGCCGTTGTCGGCAAACCGGTACTTGGCGTTGGGTGGCAACTGCCATGTAACCGTCACCTCTTGACGCCCGAGAAAAATCAGCGCGTGCGGCACCACGATCTGACCACTGCTATCAACCGATATTTGAGGTTTGGTCTGGTTGACCACGTTGCCATCACCTCTCGGGTGACGGTGCGCGCAGCCCGCCAGCAAAACAGCAATCAGTGCGGCAACCAGCAGTTTCTTGTTCATGGTCATCTCTTTGGTTTTGGAAGAAGCACCGTACCCGCCAACGATCGTGGCTGCAACTGGGTACAGACCCGGGAAATCCATTGAAGCTTAGTGCAATTTGGCGAGCTTGCCATCACCAAGAGGAAGGATGGAATGGGCGTAGTCGCCTCCGCTCATTTATTGGTCGCGGCCACGCTCATTGCACGCGCCACCCCCCGGAGAATGTGCACTTCCTCCTTCGTCAAGCCGGCTCGGTTTATCAACTGGTTCAACCTCGGCATCAACTTCCTCGGCACCTCGGGATCGAGAAACCCGATGGCAATCAAGCTCTGCCGCCAGTGTTCCAGCAGCCCCTGCACCGCCACCCCGTCCACCCAATGCGGATCAGCCGTGCGCGCCGCGACACCGAACCCGCCCAGCGCCTGGCGCCAGTCATAAGCCAGCAACTGCACCGCTTGCGCCAGATTCAGTGAGCCGTACTGCGGGTCCGTGGGGATGCTCAGGCAGGCATGGCAGCGGTAGACGTCGTCGTTGCTCATCCCGAAGCGTTCACTGCCGAACACAAACGCCACGCCATGCGTGCTGCCTTTCAGCGTGGCAAACAACTCGCGCGGCGCGTGCGTGGGCGGGCCGAAGTCGCGCGGGGTCATTGCGGTGGCACAAACAAAGCTCACACCGTCCAGCGCCTCGGTCAGCGTGGCCACCACACGGGCGCGCTCCAGCACGTCGGTCGCGCCGCTGGCCATCGCCAACGCCTGGGGCTGATGCAAAACGTCGTCGTAGCGCGGCGCCACCAGCACCAGGTCGGTGAAGCCCATCACCTTCATCGCGCGCGCCGCGGCGCCCACGTTGCCGGGGTGGCTGGTGTTCATCAGGATGAAGCGCGTGGGGTCTGAAGCCTGCATGAAGTGCCGGGTAAAATTGTCATTATCCGCACCGAAGAACTCCTGCTTCGAGCTGCGGCGCCGCTCTTTGCCCCCGCCGGTCCACGCTCCACTTCGTCCAAGCAGGTTGCCCCCATGTCGCAAGCGCTACACCCCATGCTCAACATCGCCATCAAGGCGGCGCGCAGCGCGGGGGCATTGATCAACCGGGCCTCGATGGACCTGGACCTGTTGAAGGTCAACACCAAAGCGCCGAACGACTTCGTGACCGAGGTCGACCACGCGGCCGAGGCGGTGATCATCGAAACCCTGCTTGGCGCCTACCCGGGCCACGGCATCCTGGCCGAAGAGTCGGGTCGCGCCCATGGTGCCAAGAACAGCGAATACGTCTGGATCATCGACCCGCTGGACGGCACCACCAATTTCATCCACGGTTTCCCGGTCTACGCTGTCTCCATCGCGCTGGCCTTCAAGGGCCAGGTGCAGCAGGCCGTGGTCTACGACCCGACGCGCAACGACCTGTTCTTCGCCTCCAAGGGGCGCGGCGCGTTTCTGAACGACAAGCGCCTGCGCGTCTCCAAACGCATTCGCCTGGCCGAATGTCTGATCAGCACCGGCTTCCCGTTCCGCAAGGGCGACAACTTCAAGCGCTACCTGCAGATGCTGGAGGTGGTGATGCCGCTGTGCGCCGGCCTGCGCCGCCCGGGCGCGGCCGCGCTGGACCTGTGCTACGTCGCGGCCGGCTATTGCGATGGCTTTTTCGAGACCGGCCTGAGCCCCTGGGACGCGGCGGCCGGCTCGCTGATGATCACCGAAGCCGGTGGCCTGATCGGCAACTTCACCGGCGAGGCCGACTTTCTGTACCAGCGTGAAGTGGTGGCGGGCAACCCGAAGATTTATGGGCAACTGGTGCCGCTGCTCGCGCCGTTCACGCGGGTGTTGAAGGACGAGACTGCGCCCGCCCATCCCGACGACACGCCCAACCCGGTCGTCACGCCCGAGGCCGCCCTCGCACAGTCGCTGGCAACGCCCGAAAAAAAATCGGTGCGGGTGCGCAAGGCCGTGGCGCCGGGCAGCGGCGAGACGCCTTTCTGACGGTGCCATTGGCCCCCGTCCGGCGCGCCCCTGTCACCCAACCCGTTGCCCGCGGCGCCACGCTGACCTGCGCATGACGACGAGCGCGCCCCCTCACCCATCGATCTCAGCGCCCACACGTCAAGCGGGCGCGCGAAACAGAGGGCGGTCACGTACCCGTGACGGACCTCCGCGAACCCGCGATCCCCGGCCACGGGAAGGGCCGCGCTCGTCAACCCGCCGGCCCAGCCGGCCTGATCTCGAAGCCGCCAACGGCGGCGTGGCTGCTCGCGCGAGGGATGGAAGCCCGTCAGGGTCGAGACGATGTGACTTTGACAGCGGCTCGATGCGCAGCACGACAGCCCGGCCCCGCGCAGCGGGAACGCGCCCCCTTTCATCCGTGCGGCCAGCTCAATCGTCGCGACAGCGTCACGACATTCGCGTGGGGAAGACTCGCATCGCATCGGGGACGGTCGGCCCTGTCGATGCCAACGTCTCATCGCGTTGACACCCATATGCCCAAATTGACATGATGCCTCCAATGTCGACGCGGCAGCCGCGCAAGCCCATCAAGTCGGTGGGCTCCCCCAAGCGCGATCTGGACGCGATGCCGGAGGACGTCAAAGACGTGTTCGGACACGCCATCGACCTGGCACAGGCCGGCGGCAAGCACCAGGACGCCAAGGTAATGACCGGCTTCGGGTGAGCCGGCGTGCTGGAAGTCGTCGAGGACGATCGTGGCGACACCTACCGCGCCGTCTATACCGTCAAGTTCTCGGGTTGGGTCTACGTCCTGCATTGCTTCCAGAAGAAGTCCAAGAGCGGCATCAAGACCCCGAAGGAAGACATGGACCCGATCCACGCCAGACTCAAGGCCGCGAAGCTGGACTTCGAGGCTTGGCAAACGAAACAAGGAACCCGCTGATGAGCCGCAAGACCGACATCGGAATCGAAGAAGGCAGCACCAACGTCTACACCGACCTCGGCTACGCCGACGCCGCCGAGATGCAGCGCAAGTCTCAACTCGCCGCCGAGATCGCCCGCGCCATCAAGGCCCACCGGCTGACCCAGCAAGGCGCCGCCGAACTGCTCGGTGTGGACCAGTCCAAGGTCTCCCGCATCACCCGCGGCCAGTTCCGCGGCGTCAGCGAAGCCAAGCTGCTGGAACTGGTGACCAAGCTCGGTCACGACGTCAAGATCGTCGTCGGCCCGGTGCGCCGCCGCGCCGGGAAGATCGAGCTTCAGTTCGCATGAACTGTCGAGCGCGCCAAGCAGGGCCGGGGTAGCCGGAGCGACAGCGTGATGGCCATTTGGCGGGGTTCCCTGCCCGGGCGCCGACAAGACTTCTCACGGGCCAGAGTCGCCGCCTCCCACCGTGAATCGCCCCGTGGTCGAATCTGATCCTTTAGCGCCACGTCAATCATGGTTGCGCCACTGGCGCTGCGTGTTTGCGGCGCTGCTCGTGGGTGCTGTTGTGAGCGCCCTGTTCGCGTGGCGCTCGACCGACCCGGTGGTTCTCCACAGCGAACAATCGCCACGGACAATTGATGCGCACATGGTCGGCAGCTACCCGCAGGCGCTGGTGCTGGGTTCTGGCGGTCCGCGCGGTTTTGCGCACATCGGCGTGCTGCAGGTGCTGGACGACGCAGGCTACAAGCCCGATCTCATAGTCGGCACGTCGATGGGTGCGATCATCGGCGCAGCGTTGTCGGCCGGTGTATCGCCGGCCCGAATGGAACATCGCGCGCTGAACCCCGACTGGCTCAACTGGATTCGCGACCTGACCTGGTCCCGGCACGGCTGGCTGCGCGGCCGTTCCGTCGAAAACCTGGTTCGCTCGGCGAATGCGGCCCGACAACTCGAAGACTTGCCGATCAGGCTGGTGGCCGTGGCAACCGACCTACCAGGTGGTGGACGGGTGGAGTTCGGCTACGGGGACGTCGTCTCCGCTGTCCGCGCTTCGAGCGCCAGTCCCGGCATGTTCGTGCCTGTAATGATCGACGGGCGGGTATTGGCCGACGGCGACATCGTGGCGCCGGTGGCTGTGGCAACCGCCAGGAAGCTCGGTGCCCGCAAGGTCCTCGCCGTCGACGTCTCCGCCTTTGCAGACACGACGCCGCCGGTCGCATCCATGACCCTGGAATGGGTGGAGCAGGACATCCGCCGACGACTGATGATCGACGAGGAGTTGCGCGCCGCCGATGTGGTCATCCGTGTCAGGCTGAACTACTACGCCGGCGTTTGGCAGAAGGATCGCATTGCTGCCATCGCAGCCGGCCGGAAGGCAGCGCTGGAGGCGTTGCCGGAACTCAAGCGACTCGGCCTGGTTGCGAAGAGCTTGTGATCGCCCCGTTCTGGCCGCGCGCGCAGATTCGCCACCACGAAAGTACAGCCCTCACTGCGCCAGGCTCTTGCATGCCTGCCGCAGTCGCTGCTCGGCATCCTTCGCGACAGCCTGCACCTCGGGCTTGTCGACCATCTCCATCATCACCAGCGGATCGATGAACGCCACAGTGACCCGGCCTTCGGCTTCCTGGCGGACAACCACGTTGCACGGCAGCAGCAAGCCGATGTCGGGCTCGGCCTGCAAGGCCTTGTGTGCCAGAGGTGGATTGCAGGCGCCGAGGATGCGGTAGGGCGGCATCTCGACACCGAGCTTTTCCTTCATCGCGCTCTGCACGTCGATGTCGCTGAGGACACCGAAGCCCTCCTGCTTGAGCGCAGCCATGACGCGCTCCAGGGCTTCGTCGAACGAAAGTCTAAGTGTGGCGTTGAATCCATACATCTTGCTTCTCCTCAGTGGTCGCGATCAAGCAGTACCCGCATTCGCCTGGATGACGAACGCGTGACGAGTCCGAGTCGTTCGCGTTCAATCGGTTCCTGCCAATGGCAGGGGAATGCGCTTCGACGGCAACTCCTCAACTTCTCCACTCTGACTCCGATCTGCGGGAAAGTGCAGCCGGGCTTCCATGCCCGCAACCCGGCGCGGCGCGAGGCGCAACTCGCCGCCAGGGGGCTGGTGGCGGTGCGCGCGATCGGCTGGATCGCCACCTCGCTGCGCACCAGGCTGACCTCGCACGGCAGACCGTCGCGCGCGATCACGTCGAGCGGCAAGGCGGCGGGCCCGCTGACCTGCAGGCGCTCGGGCGGAAGGCGTGCGACCAGGCCGGCCACCATGCGCGCCGAAGCGGCCAGGCGCTCCACACAAAGCGGACAGTCAATCTCTTGCCAAACGGTGTGACGCCCGGACTACGGAGATGAATTGCGACCGGTACTGTTTAGTCCAAGGCCCCCTAGTGGCCCATTTGAATGCTCAAGGTTCGCATGAAGCGTTCGGTTCGCGCGTAGTGGCGTTTGCCCAAATTCGAATAGCCGAAGATCCCGAGCGGCAATAGCATCGCGACCGAATGGCTCGCCTGCCGTCCGTCGTCGCGAGGCCGCCGGCCCGGGTCGACACGGATTTGTACGGACCCTCATGTCGCAAACCATCACTGCCGCCATCGCACCCGCCACCCGGCCCAAAATTTCCTTTGCTGGCGTGAACAAGTTTTACGGCGACAACCGGGCGCGGACCGCGACCACATTGGCACTCGATGATTTCGATCTGGACATAGCGCCCGAAGAAATCGTCTCGATCGTCGGTCCGACCGGCTGCGGCAAGTCCACCGCGCTGAATCTGCTCGCCGGGTTCGAGCAGCCCTCGTCGGGCTTCGTGAGCGTTGACGGGCAAGCGGTCACCGAACCGGGCCCCAACCGGGGCGTCGTGTTCCAGCAACCCTCGTTGTTTCCGTGGCTCACGGTGCTCTCGAACGTGGTGCTTGGCATCAAGTGCCGTGGCGTCGCGCCTCAGGAGTACGAGCCGCGCGCGCTGCTCCTGCTAGAAGAGGTCGGCCTCAAGGGCTTCGAGCGCCACTACCCGTACCAACTTTCGGGCGGCATGCAGCAGCGCGTCCAGATCGCACGCGCGCTGATCAACGAGCCAGACATCCTGCTCATGGACGAGCCGTTCGGCGCGCTCGACTACCAGACGCGGCTGCTGATGCAGAAACTGCTGCTGAGGCTGTGGGCGCAATTCAAGCCG
>JAYSVE010000103.1:0-13031 GCA_043718725.1 Methylibium sp. | reverse complement strand
AGACCGGCATCCAGATCACCGCCTACACCTACTACGGCGCGCGCCACACCACTTCCAACCGCGAATTCAAAGACTGCGCCGGCATGAAGGGCCTGAAGATCCGCGTCCCCGACGTGCCGGCCTACACCGCCACGCCGCGCGCCTGCGGCGCCAACCCGACGCCGATCGCGTTTGCCGAGGTCTACCTGGCGCTGCAAAGCGGCACGGTCGAGGCCCAGGAAAACCCGCTGACGACGATCGAGGCGAAGAAGTTCTACGAGGTGCAAAAGCACATCATGCTGACCGGCCACATCGTCGACGGCCTGACCACGCAGATCGCGCCGCATGTCTGGACCAAACTCAGCGACGCCGAGAAGACGATGTTCACCGAGATCACCCGGGAAGCGGCGGCCAAGGCCACCGACGACATCAAGAAGCGGGAGGCCGAACTGGTGGGCGAGTTCAAGTCCAAGGGCCTGAACATCGTGCAGGTCGACCGCAAGAGCTTCCAGGACGCGGTGCTGAAGAACGTCACGCTCGAGTCGCTGGGCTTCACCCGGGCTGATTTCGACCGCATACAAGCGGTCAAGTAAGCACCGTCCCTGTCCACCCGGCGCCCCCGGCCCCGGGGGCCCGAGCGCACCACGCACCGCGTACTACGCGCAACTCCTGAGCCCGCCATGACTTCAATCGTCGACATCGATGCCCTGCCCCAGGTGATGGGCGACGACGGCGAGTTTCACGCCGTCGACGAGGCGGTCGACCTGTCCGGCACCACGCCCGAGGCCTGGGCGGCGCTGCTGTTCTTCTGGGCCCTGGGGCTGACGGTCTTCTACCAGTTCGTGACCCGCTATGTGCTCAACGACTCGGCCGCCTGGACCGAGGAGATCGCGCGCTACCTGCTGATCTGCACGGTGTTCGTCGGCGCGGCCATTGGCGTGGCCAAGAACAACCACATCCAGGTCGACTTGTTCTACCGCTACCTGCCGGCCTGGCTGGGGCGCAGCCTGTCGGTGATGGTGGATGGGTTGCGGATCGCGTTCTTCGGCGCGGCCACGCTGCTGACCTGGCAGATGATGCAAAAACTCGGCAGCTACAAGATGACTGTCGTCGACCTGCCGATGAACATCGTCTACGGCGTGTGCATGCTCGGGTTCGCGGCGATGTTCGCGCGCTCGCTGTGGGTCGCGCGGCTGCACTGGCGGCGCGGCTACAGCGTGCTGGAGCGGCCCGAGTCGACGATGGACGACCGATAGTGGCCTGTATGGCAGAAGCCGCAGGGCGCTGCCCGCGCCTCCCCTTTCAACGTTGCAGGCCACCAGCATGCTGAAGATCATCTTCCTGTTCCTGATGAGCGGCGGCGTGCCGGTGGCCATCGCGTTGGCCGGCTCGGCGCTGCTCTACATCGCCATCACCCAAAGCTCGCCGCCCTTCGTGGTGATCCACCGCATGGTCAGCGGCATCGACAGCTTCCCGCTGCTGGCGGTGCCGTTCTTCATCCTGGCCGGCAACCTGATGAACAACGCCGGCATCACCAACCGCATCTACAACTTCGCGCTCGCGCTGGTGGGTTGGCTGCGCGGCGGCCTGGGTCATGTCAACGTGATCGGCTCGATGATCTTCGCCGGCATGAGCGGCACGGCCATCGGCGACGCGGCCGGCCTGGGCACCGTCGAGATCAAGGCCATGAAGGACCACGGCTACTCCAGCGAGTTCGCGGTCGGCGTGACGGCGGCGTCGGCCACGCTCGGGCCCATCATTCCGCCCAGCCTGCCGTTCGTCATCTACGGGATGATGGCCAACGTGTCGGTCGGCGCGCTGTTCCTGTCGGGCATCCTGCCGGGTGTGTTGATGGCGCTGCTGATGATGGTCACGGTGACCTACTTCGCCCACAAACACGGCTGGGGCGGCGACGTCAAGTTCTCCACCAGCCGCTTCGGCAAGGCGATGCTCGAATTGGCCATCGTCATCGCCTGGCCGCTGCTGATCTGGGCCGCGGTGAGCGCCGGTGCGCCGGCCCAAGCGGCCGTGTTCGTGGCGATCGTGCTGCTGTTCGCGGCCGACCGCCTGTTCGCTTTCCAGGCGGTGCTGCCGATCATGACGCCGGTGCTGCTGATCGGCGGCATGAGCGCGGGCATTTTCACGCCGACCGAAGGCGCCATCGCCGCCTGCGTCTGGGCCCTGGTGCTGGGCCTGTTCTGGTACCGCACCCTGCACGTCAAGACCTTCGTCAAGGTCTGCCTCGACACGGTGGAGACCACCGCCACCGTGTTGTTCATCGTCGCGGCGGCATCGATCTTCGGCTGGATGCTCACCGCCACCGGCGTCACCGCCGACATCGCCGCCTGGGTGCTGGCCTTCACCAAGGAGCCGTGGGTCTTCTTGTTGCTGGCGAACCTGCTGATGCTGTTTGTCGGCTGCTTTCTGGAGCCCACCGCGGCGATCACGATCCTGGTGCCCATCCTGTTGCCGATCGCGCGCCAGTTGGGCATCGACCCGGTGCACTTCGGCCTGGTGATGGTGCTCAACCTGATGATCGGCCTGCTGCACCCGCCGATGGGCATGGTGTTGTTCGTGCTTGCCCGGGTGGCCAAGCTGAGCATCGAGCGCACCACCATGGCCATCTTGCCGTGGCTCGTGCCGCTGCTGGTCAGCCTGGGGATCATCACCTACGTGCCCGCCATCGCGCTGTGGCTGCCGCGCCAGATGGGCATGGGCGGCTAGCCATTCTTCCGACCGCGCGGAGAAACTTTCATGAGCAAAGCGCTGCACGGCGTGCGCATCCTCGACTTCACCCATGTTCAGTCGGGCCCCACCTGCACCCAGTTGCTGGCCTGGATGGGGGCCGACGTGATCAAGGTCGAGAAAACCGGCGAGGGCGACGCCACGCGCGGCCAGTTGCGCGACATCCCCGGGGTGGACAGCCTCTACTTCACGATGCTCAACCACAACAAGCGCTCGATCACCATCAACACCAAAGACCCGAGGGGCAAGGAGGTGCTGGACCGGCTGATCCAGTCCTGCGACGTGCTGGTGGAGAACTTCGCGCCGGGTGCGCTCGACCGCATGGGCTTCACGTGGGAGCACATCCAGGCGCTCAACCCGCGCATGGTCGTGGCCTCGGTCAAGGGTTTCGGGCCGGGCCAGTACGAGGACTGCAAGGTCTACGAAAACGTCGCGCAGTGCGCCGGCGGCGCGGCCTCGACCACCGGCTTCGACGACGGCCCGCCGATGGTCACCGGCGCGCAGATCGGCGACTCCGGCACCGGCGTGCACCTGGCGCTGGGCATCGTCGCCGCGCTCTACCAGCGCAACACCACCGGGCGCGGCCAGAAGGTGCTGGCGCCGATGCAGGACGCGGTGCTGAACCTGTGCCGCGTCAAGCTGCGCGACCAGCAGCGGCTCGCGCGCACCCACACGATGCACGAGTACCCGCAGTACCCGGATGGCAAGTTCGGCGACGCCGTGCCGCGCGCCGGCAACGCCTCGGGTGGCGGCCAGCCCGGCGCCATTCTTAAGTGCAAGGGCTGGGAGACCGACCCCAACGCCTACCTCTATTTCATCACCCAGGCGGCCGTCTGGCCGGCGGTGTGCAAGGTCATCGGCGAAGAGGGCTGGATCGCCGACGAGGCCTTCGCAACGCCCTCTGCGCGGCTGCTGCACCTCAAGCCGATCTTCGCGCGCATCGAGCAGTGGACCATGAGCAAGACCAAGTTCGAGGCCACGGACATCCTGAACCGGCATGACATTCCCTGCGGTCCGATCCTGTCGATGAAGGAGATTGCCGCCGACCCGGCGCTGCGCGCCAGCGGCACCGTCGTCGAGGTCGACCACCCGACGCGCGGCAAGTACCTGACGGTGGGCAACCCGATCAAGATGTCCGACAGCGCCACCGAGGTGACGCGCTCTCCGCTGCTGGGCGAACACACCGACGAGGTGCTGGCGGAGCTGGGCTACGACACGGCGCAGATCGCCGAGCTGCGCGCGGCGAAGGTGATTTGAGCGAGGGCGCCTACCGAATCGCCAAGATTGCTTCTGGGGGACGTCGCTGCGCAAAGGCTTCCAAATACAAGCCTTGCAGGCGATTTGGTGTCGCCCCAATCGAGTTCGAGAGCCCGGATTCATCGCAGATCGCCCCCACCGCGCACTGCGCAAGTTGTTCAAACCTGCTAAGAGGCCGATTGATCAATTGATCGGCCAACGCCGACAACAGCGCTTCTCGACGCTCCTCCCCGCCTGGTCCATTCTTGTCGATCGCCGTGTAGAGCGCCCAGAAGGCTTCTCTCTTGATCAATGGATCGCCCGAGTAAAGCGCTTGGGCGACAAGTTTGGACTCCTCCTGATTCCACCGCGTGTCCCCGAGCGCGTGGCGCGCCTGAAGTGCCGTCAAGGCATGAAACGTACTGGTTGAAACGTGCGATGAAGCGGCCAACTCGGCAGTCGCTTCGCGGCGTGCCGGCCAAGAAACGTCGTTGAATCCGTCGCAACGCTTCTGCAGTTCCTCAAAGGCCGCCAGTCGCAACGCTTCAACTTGCGGTGAGTCGTTAGATCCGGCTACTCGGTGGCTGTGCTGTTCCTTGCTCAGATATCCATAACACTCCCTCATTAGCTGCGCCGCCCATGCCTTTTCATCGGGCGATCCAGACGCACGCAGTTTCCTGACCGCCTCAAAAATGTTGGGGGCATCGTATAGCGCTCTGCGCACTTCCACTGCAGTAGGCGGAGTCAATGCCGCCTTCACTTTGAGCCTTGCAGGCGCCACACTTTGAACCGCGCTCGGCGCAGTACTTGGCTCGATAGGCCGCGCCTGCTTGAGGGCTTCTGGCGCGATTGCCGAACTTGGAGCCCGAGGGCCGCCGAAGGTCATCCACGCGATGACAGCAAGTGCCCCGAGCAGCAGCCACATTGCGGGTCGCATCAACATCGCGCTCTTCAACTCAGGGAAGCATTGGGCATGGAATGCGGCATCCGGGCGGCGAGGGTGCCGAAACCACCGTCAATGGGCCAACCCAGACAGACCATTGTTGCCCGTAGGGCAATGGGATCGGGTAACTGGTGATGGGCATGGGCGGCGCATAGGGAGAAATGCCACCCGTGCTTCCGCTTGGAAGCAAGTTTTGAAGGCCACTTCGCTTGTTGTGAACGATCGTCGGCATATCGAATGGCACGGTCGTTACCCATTTGCAGGGGCCAAGCACAACGCAGGCAACGCCACGCGCGCTTAGTGGAAATTCGGCAACGACTCCATCGTTGTACTCCACGGTGAACTTGTCCCCCACTTTCCAATTCTTGGCGTCCATCCGAATACTCTGGACCTTTGAGAAATACGCTTGAGTGACCGAGAACTCAGAACTGGCGTCTTCGTCGTAGCTGAACGCCCATGAGACAAGAAAGTGCGTTGCTGCGTAGGCGATGCCCGCAAGCAGCAAGCATACGAAAAGGACTGTGGTTCTCGAAATTTTGTTCAAAGCAACCCCCTGTCAAATGGTGAATAGGTGAATAGATGAAGCATCAGGTGCGCGTGCAGTGTGCCCCCCCCTATCAATAGTCAACTCTCTCCCCCGGGTTTCCACGCCATCAGCGTTGCTTGAACGAGCTTTGCAGGCGGTGCGTTTGCGCTTGAGTCCGACGACGTTGTCGCAGCGCAGCAGTCATCGAATTGACGGTGTTCGATAGACGTGACGTCCAGTCCGCACTTCAGGGGGTGGGCAACTTGATTCAGAGGAAGCGGATGCTCGACCCCGCAGCACGGGAGCGCCAAAGACGGACCCGTCGCGCTCGACCACGCGGTGCAGAAGGTGGTGGAAATGGCTTTTCGGGCGACAACTAGCTTGACGCGCGCCGAACGCTTGGCAGGACATGCCGTCAACGGGACTTCATGTATGCGCCGTAGATCGATGGTTGCAAGTCGCGAAGCAACTTGCGCTTGGCAATCACGTCATGGTGGCGCCCCTGGCGCTCCAGGCTCAGCAGGTCCAGGATCAGGCGCATCGCGCGTTCGGGTTCGCTGTGCAAGGACGCCTGGGCCTGGCCCAGCCAGCGCGCCAGGCCCGGCTGCTCGGTCAGCATCCAGGCAGGGAACCAGGCCAGGTCATCGACCCCGCCAAGGCCTTCGAAGGCCGCGTCGAACTTCTTGCGCAGCCGGTCGAGCGCGGCGTCGGCGAGGCGCAACGACAGCGTCTCCATGCGTGCCGGCGCCAGCCACGCCAGCTCGGCGAGCAAGGCCCAGCCTCGGCCCGGTTCGGCGTCGTGCCCGCCCAGGCCGTCCAGGCGCCAGCACGCCTCGGCCATCCAGGCCAACGGCGCCGGGATGCGGCGCCACGACTCGATGCGCTCGATGGCCGCCATCGCCCGCGCCCATTCGCCGGCCCGCAGCCACAGCGGGGCGGCGTGGTCCTGCGCTCGCGCGCCCTGCCAGGCGATCGGTTCGGCGCGTTGTGCCGCCTCGCGCCACAACGGCAGCAGCCAGGCCGCGCCGGCCGTCTCGCCGAACAGGCGCCGGGCGGCAGGCTCGACTTCGTCGCTCAACGCGAGGCGCGCGCCACGCACGCCGTCGTGGTCCGCAAAGGGCGTGGCATCGCGCTGCGCCAGTGCGGCGATCAACCTGGCCAGCGGCGGCAGGCTGGCGTCGAGCGGGTACTCGGCGTCCAGGCGCTGCCATGCCACTTGGGAGGCCGCGGCATCCGTGCGCAGCAGCGCGTCGAGGACGTCGTTGCGCAACATGGTGTCGCGGCTGTGTTCGAAGATGTCGAGTTGCATGGTGTGAATGAGCGGTCGATGGCCAGTGCCAGCCGGGTCGAAGGGTGGCAACGGGTTGCCCATTCTGCCCGGGGTCGAAAAGGCTTGCCGCGCGGCCGGTGCGCCTCCATCGGCGCCTCGACCCCAACGGGATTACCCACCATTGACGCACGACGGGCGCGCTCCTATCCTGCGTCAAAATTGGTAAGGCCACCTGACCTTGATCGGGCTTGATTTTCGATCGCCGGCGCGGGCCACCCGCGGTGCGTGGCTCCACCCACAACAAGAGGCTGCTCCATGACGAACCGACTGTCCGGCAAGCTTGCGCTGATCACCGCCGCGGGCCAGGGCATCGGTCGCGCCACCGCCGAGGCGTTTGCTCGCGAGGGCGCGCGCGTGATCGCCACAGACATCCATGCGGCCGCGCTGGCCGAACTGGCGGCCATCCCCGGCATCAGCGCGATGCATCTGGACGTGACCGACGCCCCCGCCGTGCTGGCCCTGGCGGCGCGGATCGGCCCGGTGCAGGTGCTGTTCAACGCCGCCGGCTTCGTCCACGCCGGCAGCATCCTCGAATGCACCGAGGAAGCCTGGGACTTCTCGTTCGACCTCAACGTGCGTTCGATGTACCGGCTGATCCGCGCGCTGCTGCCCGCCATGCTGGCCCAAGGCGGCGGCTCGATCATCAACGTGGCGTCGGTGGCCTCCAGCGTCAAGGGCATTCCGAACCGCTTCGTCTACGCCGCCAGCAAGGCCGCGGTGATCGGCCTGACCAAATCGGTGGCGGCCGACTTCGTGGCCCGTGGCATCCGCTGCAACGCCATCTGCCCGGGCACCGTCGATTCACCGTCGCTGCGAGAACGCATCAAGGTCCAGGCCCAGGCCAGCGGCCAGAGCGTGGCGCAGGTCGAAGGCGCCTTCGTCGCGCGCCAACCGATGGGCCGGCTGGGCACCGCGGCCGAGATCGCGGCACTGGCGGTGTACCTGGCCTCCGACGAATCGGCCTTCACCACCGGCACGGTGCAGCTGATCGACGGCGGCCTGTCCATCTGAGCTCCAGAGAGAGAACCTGCAATGGCTCCTTTTGGAACCCTGGAAGGCACCGGCTTCGAGGTGCTGGACCCCGAGTTCGGCAAATGCCTGGCCGGACCGGAACGTGTGCAGCGCGTGTGGACCGGCGGGCGCTGGTGCGAAGGCCCGGCCTGGTTTGCGGCCCACCGCACGCTGGTGTGGTCGGACATTCCCAACAACCGCATGCTGCGCCTGGACGAGTTGAACGCCACGGTGGGTGTGTTCCGCGAAGCGTCGAACCACTCGAACGGCAACAGCGTCGACCGCGAGGGGCGCCTGATCAGCTGCGAACACCTGACGCGCCGGGTGACGCGCACCGAACACGACGGCCGCATCACGGTGCTGGCCGACCGCTGGAACGGCAAGCGCCTGAACTCGCCGAACGACGTGGTCGTGCACTCCGATGGCGGGGTCTGGTTCACCGACCCCAGCTACGGCATCCTGTCCGACTACGAAGGCGAGCCCGCCGAAAGCGAGATCGGCGCCTGCAACGTCTACCGCATCGACCCCGCCAGCGGCGCGGTCGACTTGGTGGCCGACGACTTCGTCAAGCCCAACGGTCTGGCGTTTTCGCCCGACGAATCGACTCTGTACATCGCCGACACCGGCGCCAGCCACGACCCCGCCGGGCCGCGCCACATCCGCCAGTTCAAGGTCGGCGGCGACGGCCGGCGGCTGCAGGCGGGCAAGCTGTTCGCCACCTGCACCCACGGCCTGTTCGACGGCTTTCGCCTCGACCGGATGGGCCGGCTGTGGTGCAGCGCGGGTGACGGTGTTCATGCGTTTTCGGCCGACGGCCGACTCATCGGCAAAATACGCATCCCCGAGACGGTGGCCAATGTCTGCTTCGGGGGGCCGAAACGAAACCGGCTGTTCATTTGTGCTGCGACATCGCTGTACTCGATCGTCCTGAAGGCCAACGGCCTTTGATTCGCCTGTCCATCCTCTGCTGACATCCGGAAAGTACGCCATGAAACTGATGCGCCACGGCCCCAAGGGAGCCGAACAACCCGCCCTGCTCGATGCGCAAGGCAGGGTCCGCAGCCTTGCCGGCGTGCTGCCCGACATCAAGGCCAGCACGCTGTCGCCCACCAGCCTGCAGCGCCTGCGCGAGCTCGACCCGGCCGAGTTGCCGTTGGTCGAAGCGCCCGGCCGCATCGCGCCGCCCTGGAGCGGCATGGGAAAGTTCATCTGCGTCGGTCTGAACTACTCCGACCACGCCGCCGAAACCGGCAACCCGATTCCCGCCGAACCGGTGCTGTTCATGAAGACGACGAGCGCGCTGATGGGCTGCAACGACGCCGTCGTGCTGCCGCAGGGTTCGGTGAAGGGCGACTGGGAAGTCGAGCTTGGCGTCGTGATCGGCACCAAGGCGCGCTACGTGTCCGAGGCCGAGGCGCTGAAGTTCGTCGCCGGCTACTGCGTCGTCAACGACCTGTCCGAGCGCGAATACCAGTTGGAGCGCAGCGGCACCTGGGACAAAGGCAAGGGCTGCGACACCTTCGGCCCGGTGGGCCCGTGGATGGTGACGGCCGACGAAGTCGCCGACCCGCAAAGCCTGGCCTTGTGGCTTGAACTCAACGGCAAACGCGTGCAAAACGGCAGCACCCGCACGATGGTGTTCACGGTGGCTCATTTGGTGAGCTACATCAGCCGCTTCATGACCCTGTACCCCGGCGACCTGATCTCTACCGGCACGCCGCCCGGCGTCGGCCTGGGCATGAAGCCGCCGCTGTTCCTGAAGCCGGGCGATGAGATGCGGCTGGGCATCCAAGGCCTGGGCGAGCAGCACCAGCGGGTGCATGCCTGGGACCCGGCGTTGATCGATGGATAGGGCCCCCCAGTCGCTGCGCTCCTGCCCCCAAGGGGCGCCAACTCTACGCCTGGGGACCCGTGCGTGAGTCGTGGTTTGAAGGGACTGGCGGCGACCCAGTGCACACAACCTGAGGCAGCACCGATGTCCAATACCGTTCTCGACAACCCCATCATCCGCATCCACCCGGCCGACGATGTCGTGATCGCCCGCCATCAACTGGTGGGCGGCACCGTGTTGGCCAGCGAGGGGGTCACGGTCAGCGGGCTGATCCCGCCCGGCCACAAGCTGGCGGTGCGGGCCATTGCCGCGGGCCAGCCGGTGCGGCGCTACAACCAGATCATCGGCAGCGCCAGGCAGGCCATAGCGCCGGGCCAGCATGTGCACACCCACAACCTGGCGTTCAGCAGCTTCGCGCGCGACCACGAGGCCGGGCGCGGCGCGGTGGCCACCGCCTATGTGGATGCGCCCGCCACCTTCCAGGGCTACGTGCGCGCGGGTGGCCAGGTCGCCACGCGCAACTACATCGGCGTGCTGACCTCGGTCAATTGTTCGGCCACGGTGGCGCGCGCGATCGCCGACCACTTCCGGCGCGACATCCGGCCCGAGGCGCTGGGCCCGTACCCGAATGTCGACGGCGTGGTCGCGCTGACGCACGGCGGCGGCTGCGCGACGGCCAGCGACGGCGAGCCGCTGCAGGTGCTGCGCCGCACGCTGGGTGGCTACGCGCGGCATGCCAATTTCGCGTCCATCCTGGTGGTGGGGCTGGGCTGCGAAACGAACCAGATCGCCGGGCTGATGGCGCAAGAGGGCCTGAGCTCGTCGACCGCGCTGCACACCTTCAACATCCAGGAAACCGGCGGCACCCGCAAGACGATCGCGCATGGCATCGAGCTGGTGCAGTGGATGCTCGAAGAAGCCAACCGCGCGCGGCGCCAGCCGGTCGGCGCTGGCCACCTCATCGTCGGCCTGCAGTGCGGCGGCTCGGACGGCTACTCGGGCATCAGCGCCAACCCTGCGCTGGGCGCGGCGGTGGACCGGCTGGTGCGCCATGGCGGCACCGCGATCCTGTCGGAGACGCCCGAAATCTACGGCGGCGAACACCTGCTGACGCGGCGCGCCGTGTCCACGGCGGTGGCCGACAAGCTGCTCGCGCGCATCCGCTGGTGGGAGCGGCATTGCGAGCGCATGGACGCTGAAATGGACAACAACCCGTCGGCCGGCAACAAGGCCGGCGGCTTGACGACCATCCTCGAAAAGTCGCTGGGCGCGATCGCCAAGAGCGGCACGACCAATCTGGTGGACGTGTACGAGTACGCCCAGCCCGTCACCGCCAAAGGCCTGGTGTTCATGGACACGCCCGGCTACGACCCGGTGTCCGCCACCGGCCAGGTGGCGGGCGGCGCCAACCTGATCTGCTTCACCACCGGCCGCGGCTCGGCCTACGGCTGCGCGCCGTCGCCGTCGCTCAAGCTGTCGACCAACACCGCGTTGTGGGTCAAGCAGGAGGACGACATCGACATCAACTGCGGCGAGGTGATCGACGGCACGGCGAGCATCGACGAGATGGGCGAGCGCATCTTCCGGTTGATGCTGCGCACCGCCTCGGGCGCCAAGACCAAGAGCGAGGTGCACGGCTACGGCCAGAACGAGTTCGTGCCGTGGCAACTCGGCGCGACGATGTAGAGCCCGAAGCGAGGGGCGAGGGGCCCCGTACACGGGGATAGCCCAGCGCAGGGCTCGGCGAAGGAGCGGGCTCGAAGCCCGCGACTGAGTGCCCGCAGCACAGGGAACCCATTGCACGCCATGAAGATCACATCCGCCCGCGTCATCATCTGCTCCCCCGGCCGCAATTTCGTCACGCTCAAGATCGAGACCGACGAAGGCCTGGCCGGCATCGGCGACGCCACGCTCAACGGCCGCGAACTCGCGGTGGCGGCCTACCTCACCGAGCATGTGATCCCGTGCCTGATCGGCCGCGACGCGCACCAGATCGAAGACCTCTGGCAGTACCTCTACAAAGGCGCCTACTGGCGGCGCGGGCCGGTGACGATGAGCGCGATCGCGGCCGTGGACACGGCGCTGTGGGACATCAAGGCCAAGGCCGCCAGGCTGCCGCTGTACCAGTTGCTGGGCGGCAAGAGCCGCACCGGCGTGATGGTCTATGGCCACGCCAACGGGCGCGACATCGAACACACCATCGACGAGGTGTTGCGTCACCGCGAGCTGGGCTACAAGGCCATCCGCGCGCAAAGCGGCGTGCCAGGGCTGGCCAAGGTCTACGGCGTCGGCAAGGTCGCGACGTACTACGAACCGGCCGACGCCGCCCTGCCCAGCGAGCACGACTGGTCCACCGAGAAATACCTGCTGCACACGCCAAAACTCTTTCAGGCGCTGCGCGACGCCGTCGGCCCCGAGATCCATCTGCTGCACGACGTGCACCACCGCCTCACGCCCATCGAAGCGGCGCGCCTGGGGCAGGCACTGGAGCCCTACCACCTGTTCTGGATGGAAGACCCCACGCCGGCCGAGAACCAGGACGGGTTCAGGCTGATCCGCCAGCACACCACCACGCCGCTGGCGGTGGGTGAGGTGTTCAACACGATCTGGGACTGCAGGGAGCTGATCCAGAACCAGTGGATCGACTACATCCGCGCGACCGTCGTGCATGCCGGCGGCATCACCCACCTGCGCCGCATCGCCGACTTCGCCGCGATGCACCAGGTGCGCACCGGCTGCCATGGCGCGACCGACCTGTCGCCGGTGTGCATGGGTGCGGCGCTGCACTTCGACCTGTGGGTGCCCAACTTCGGCATCCAGGAATACATGCCCCACTGCGACGAGACCGACGCGGTGTTCCCGCATGCCTACCGCTTTGCCGACGGCATGCTGTACCCGGGCGACGTGCCCGGCCATGGCGTCGAGATCGACGAGGCGCTGGCCGCCCGGTACCCGTACCAGCGCGCCTACCTGCCGGTGAACCGGCTGCAGCACGACGGCACGCTGTGCGACTGGTAGCCGCCTCCCGCGCCGCGGCCCCATGGGCAGCATGGCGATGAATCGCCTGACGCCCAGCGGACTGGCCGGCATCGAAGCCTCGGTGATCCGCCCGCGCTACGACCGGGGCGCCTTGCGCGCCGGCATCGTCCACCTGGGGCTGGGCGCGTTTGCGCGCGCCCACCTGGCCGCCGTCACCGAGACCGCGCTGCACGCGAGCGGCGACATGAACTGGGGCATCGTCGGCGTGTCGCTGCGCCAACGCGACACCCACACGGCGCTGGCGCCGCAGGCCGGCCTGTACACCCTGGCGCTGCGCGACGCCGCCGCGGACGGCTCGCCGCGCGAGGCACTGCAGGTCATCGGCGCGCTGATGCGGGTGCTGGTGGCAGCCGACGACCCGCGGGCGGTGCTGCAACGCATCGCCCACCCG
>JAYSVE010001020.1:0-2502 GCA_043718725.1 Methylibium sp. | reverse complement strand
CATGTGTGTCTCCTGCAATGGCGGTGGTCATGTGCGCTCTTCGCGCCACAGACCCAGCGCCTGTTGCACGGGGCGGTCGGAATAGCTGAAGATCAGCGCGTCGCGGTCAGCGCGCAGTTGCAGCGCATGCCAGGACGGCACGACGAAGACGTCGTTCTCCTGGAAGCGCCAGGTGAAGTCGCCTGACAGGCCGTTGATGCGGGCCTCTCCGGCACCGTCCAGGCAGACGTGCACCGTGCCATCGGTGCAACGCACCGGCTTCGTCTCGAAGCCTTTGGGCAAGCGTTGTGCAAAAGCGCCGATGGTCGGCATTGGCGATGCGCCCGTGGCCGGGTTCACATAGCGCAGTTTGAAACCATGGTGTGAGTCCGGCTCGCCATGCGAGATGCCCAACAACGAGGCCTTGGTGCGATCAAACGGATAAACAAAGACCCGGGTCGGGTCGGCCGGCTTGGGCTGATAGTCCAGCGGCAGCATGTTGGCGCCATAGCGGGCCTGCGCATCGCCTTCCGGGCGCAGCGGCTGCTGCGACTGCTGCTCGCTGCGTTCGGCAAAGCCCGCGTCGAGAAAGCGCACGATGGGGATGTCCAGCCCATCCAGCCAGACCACCGGCTGGTCGCCCAGGTTGCCGTGGTCGTGCCAGGTCCAGGCCGGTGTGATGATGAAGTCGCCTCTGCGCATCGTCGTTCGTTCACCGTCGACCGCCGTGTAGGCGCCCGCGCCGTCCAGCACCAGCCGCAGGGCGGACTGGGTGTGCCGGTGCGCCGGCGCCACCTCGCCCGGCATGATCAGTTGCAGCCCGGCGTAGAGCGACTGGGTGATGCACGACTGGCCCCGCAGCGCAGGGTTCTCCAGGATCAACACGCGCCGCTCGGCCTCTTCGGCCGAGATCAGGCGGCCGGCTTCCAGCACCTGCACGCGCAGGTCCGCGTAGCGCCACAGGTGCGCCTGCGCGGGCGAACGGGGCTGCGGCGGCACCAGGGCGCCCAGCACCTCCCACAGCGGCGTCATGTGGTGGGTGCCGATGCGGCTGTAGTAGTCAGCGCGTTGAAGCAAAGCGTCGGGCGGCAGCGGGGCGGCGTGCATGGGTGGTCTCCTCAAGTGCCTTGGGTATAAAACGCGTCGGCATGGATGTGTTCAGCAGCAACGCCCCTGCGGCGGGCCAGCACGGTGGCCGCCTCGACCATCGGGGGTGAGCCGCAGAGGTAGGCGCGCCAGCCGCTCAAGTCACCGTGATCTTGCTCGATGGTGTCGGTGACCAAACCGCAGCGGTGGATGGCGGGGTCGCCGCCGGACGTGACAACGACCTGCACATTCAGCCCAGGGTGCTGGAGCCGCAGCTGTTCGAGCCAGTCCATACCGTAGATGTCGCGAGGCGATCGCACGCCGAAGTAGAGATGAACCGGATTGCGCATGCCTTGGGCCACGGCACCGCGCAGGATCGACAGAATCGGCGCCAGCCCCGTGCCGCCGGCCACACAGAGCATCGGGCCTTCATGCTGGCGCCGCAGGTAGGCCGACCCCAGCGGCCCGCTGACCTTCACGGCGTCGCCCACCTTCAGGTCGTGCGCGATGTACCCGGTCACCCGGCCATCCGGCACCAGGCGCACATGGAACTCGAACAGCGCCTCATCGCTGAGGTCGGCCATCGAGTAGGGCCTTGCATGTGCGGGGGTGAACTGGAGTTGCACGTACTGGCCGGGCGAGAACGCCACAGGCTTGGCGGGGCGCAGAACGAGGCGTTTGATGTCGTGCGTCAAGTCTTCCATGGCAACCACCGTCGCCTTGACGATGCGCGCCGGGTGCACCACCACCTCGTCAGGCTCTGGGATCTGAATCGTGCAAGGCTCGGTCAGGTAGGTCTGGCAGGCCAGAACATAGCCCTGCTCGCCATCTTGCGGGCGCTGCTGTTCGCCAGTTCCCTCCATGACCTCGCCGTCCAGCACCTTGCAGCGGCAGGTGCCGCAACGCCCGGCCATGCACGAGTACGACATCGGCACCTGGGCCTCCTGCAGCACCTTCAGCAGGTTGGCGCCGGGTTGAACCCGGATCACACGGTTGAGCGGTTGAACGAGGATGTCCATGGCGGGCTCGAAGCAAGGGGCCGATCATTCCTCTTCCTGGCCATGCCGCAAATAGAATGGCTTGAATGTGATGTATCACCGGCTGTGATGGAGGCCCCATGGAGTTGTCCGACATCGATCTGAATCAGCTGGTGCTTTTCCAACATCTGATGGTCGAGCGGCGCGTCTCCAAGGTGGCCGACAAGCTGGGCCTGACGCAGCCCGCCGTGAGCAACACGCTGGCCAAGTTGCGGCGGCAGTTTGGCGACGACCTCTTTGTTCGCACACCGGCGGGCATGATGCCAACGCCCTTTGCCGAACAACTCGCCGAGCCCATTGGCTACGCACTGGGCATGATCCACAGCGGCCTGAACCAGCACAGCCGCTTTGACCCAACCACGGTCAACCGCTCCATCACCATCGGCATGACCGACATCGG
>JAYSVE010001019.1:0-5793 GCA_043718725.1 Methylibium sp. | reverse complement strand
GCTGGACGACATCTGGTTGCCCAGTGCCTTGTTCAAGGGCCTCACTGCCGAGCGCCTGAGCGGCTACCAGGGGCCGATGTACGGCCTGTTCGAAACCGAATTCGGCGTGCGCATGATCCGCGCCGAAGAGAAAATTCGCGCCGTCGCCGCTGTGGCCGCGGCGGCTGAACTGCTCCGGCTGCCGCTGGGCGCGCCGCTGCTGGGGGTGGAGCGCTTGTCGCTGACCTATGGCGACAAGCCGGTCGAGCTGCGCCGCGGCCTGTACAACACCGCTTCGCACCATTACCGCAACGATCTGAGCTGACGCGGGCGAGACGGCTCGACCGCAACCCAAAAACGCTTTGCTGCAATGCAATAATCGTTGCAACAGCCACATCGGGCTTCTCGCCCGTTGTCACAAGAAGGTACGGTATGTCAGAGACCCTCAAACAACGACCCGGGTCCATGCGCCTGGTCGACGCATTGCAGTACCGCCTGCCGGTGGCCGGTGTCGTCTCCATCCTGCACCGGGTCAGCGGGCTCGTGTTGTTTGTGTTGTTGCCATTCATCATCTGGATGTTCGACACCAGCCTGACTTCCGAGATTTCCTACGCGCAGTTCGTGTCGGTTTTCAGCGTCGGCGCCGGGTGGTTTGGCGCCTGGTTCGTCAAACTGGTGGCGCTGGCATTGATCTGGGCCTACCTGCACCATTTCATTGCCGGCGTGCGCCATTTGTGGATGGACGCGACCCATTCGGTCAGCCGCGAGTTCGGGCGCCAGTCGGCCATCGTGACCTTGGGTTTGAGCGCATTTCTCACGGCCGCACTCGGCTTGAAGCTGTTCTTCTTTTAAGGCAGGCGTTCCATGGCTGACAACTTCGGATCCCGGCGCATCGTCGTCGGCGCCCATTACGGGCTGCGCGACTGGCTGTCGCAGCGGGTGACGGCGGTGCTGATGGCGCTGTTCACGGTGGCGCTGATCGTCCAGGTGCTTTTCGGCGCCGAGATGGGCTATGACAAATGGGCCGGCATCTTCTCCCGGCAATGGATGAAGGCGCTGACCTTTGTGGTCATCGTGTCGCTGCTGATTCATGCCTGGGTGGGCGTGCGCGACATCTTGATGGACTATGTCAAACCGATGTTCTTGCGCTTGACCCTGCAGGTCTTCAGCATCGTCTGGCTGGTGGCTTGTGCAGGGTGGGCGATTCAGGTTCTGTGGAGACTTTGATGCAAGCTGGACCGTCGATCGGGCAAAAAGTCATCAGCCGCAGGTTCGATGTGGTCATCGTCGGGGCCGGCGGCTCGGGCATGCGCGCGGCATTGCAGTTGGCGCGCGCCGGCTTGAACGTGGCGGTGTTGTCCAAGGTGTTCCCGACCCGGTCGCACACCGTCGCGGCGCAGGGCGGCATCGGCGCGTCGCTGGGCAACATGTCCGAGGACAACTGGCACTTCCACTTCTTCGACACGGTCAAGGGCTCCGACTGGCTGGGCGACCAGGACGCCATCGAGTTCATGTGCCGCGAGGCGCCCAAGGTCGTCTACGAACTCGAACACCTGGGCATGCCGTTCGATCGCAACCCGGACGGCACCATCTACCAGCGCCCCTTTGGCGGCCACACCGCCAACTATGGCGAGAAGCCGGTGCAGCGTGCCTGCGCCGCGGCCGACCGCACCGGCCACGCCATGCTGCACACGCTGTACCAGCAAAACGTCAAGGCGCGCACCAACTTCTTCGTCGAGTGGATGGCATTGGACCTCATCCGCGATGCCGAGGGCGACGTGGTCGGCGTCACCGCCATGGAGATGGAAACCGGCGAGGTCCAAATTCTGGAGGCCAAGACCGTGCTGCTGGCCACCGGCGGCGCGGGCCGGATCTTCGCGGCGTCGACCAACGCCTTCATCAACACCGGCGACGGCCTGGGCATGGCGGCGCGTGCCGGCATCCCGCTCGAAGACATGGAGTTCTGGCAGTTCCACCCCACCGGCGTGGCCGGGGCGGGCGTGCTGCTGACCGAAGGCTGCCGAGGCGAAGGCGCGATCCTGCGCAACGGCGACGGCGAGCGCTTCATGGAGCGCTACGCACCGACCTTGAAAGACCTGGCGCCGCGCGACTTCGTCTCGCGTTGCATGGACCGGGAAATCAAGGAAGGCCGCGGCTGTGGCCCGAACAAAGACTACGTGGTGCTCGACATGACCCACCTGGGGGCCGACACCATCCTGAAGCGCCTGCCCAGCGTCTTCGAGATCGGCCACAACTTTGCCAACGTCGACATCACCAAGGAGCCGATCCCGGTGGTGCCGACGATTCACTACCAGATGGGTGGCATTCCCACCAACATCCATGGTCAGGTCGTGGTGCCCCAGGGCGGGCAACCGAACGCGGTGGTGGGCGGCCTTTACGCGGTGGGCGAATGTGCTTGCGTCAGCGTGCATGGGGCGAACCGCCTGGGCACCAACTCGCTGCTCGACCTGCTGGTGTTCGGCCGCGCCGCCGGCAACCACATTGTCGAATCGGCCTTGAAGAGCCGGCCTCACAAGCCGCTGCCTGACGCCGCCGCCGCCGCCACGCTGGCCCGTCTGGCGCGTCTGGACGACAGCACCGGCGGCGAATACGCCCAGGACGTGGCCAACGACATTCGCGCCGCCATGCAGTTGCATGCCGGCGTGTTTCGCACCCAGGCGTCGATGGACGAAGGTGTGGGCAAGATCACGGCGCTGGCGCAGCGCGTCAAGGGCATCCACCTGGCGGACAAGTCGAAGGTCTTCAACACCGCGCGGCTCGAGGCGCTGGAGGTCGAGAACCTGATCGAGGCGGCGCGCGCCACCATGGTGTGCGCGGCGGCGCGCCACGAAAGCCGCGGCGCGCACACCGTGAACGACTATGCCGATTGCGCCGAATTCCCGAACGGGCGCAACGACAAGGTGTGGATGAAGCACTCGCTCTGGTATTCGGCCGACGACCGGCTGGACTACAAGCCCGTGAACCTGACGCCGCTCAGCGCCGAGTCCATCGCGCCCAAGGTCCGTTCGTTCTAGTTCGGCTCACCTCACCGCAGACCCGAAGAAGCCACCATGACCCAGCGTGTTTTCCAGATCTACCGCTACGACCCGGACGGCTCGGCCAAGCCGCGCATGCAGACGCTGGAGGTCGAACTCGACGGCAGCGAGCGCATGCTGCTCGACGCACTGGGCAAGCTGAAGGCGGTCGACCCCAGCCTGAGTTTTCGGCGCTCGTGCCGCGAGGGTGTTTGCGGCTCGGACGCGATGAACATCAACGGCAGGAACGGCCTGGCCTGCCTGACCAACATGCTGACGCTCAAGGACCCGATCGTGCTCAAGCCCTTGCCGGGCTTGCCGGTGATCCGCGACCTTGTCGTGGACATGACGCAGTTCTTCAAGCAGTACCACTCGATCAAGCCCTACCTCGTGAACGACGAGGTGCCGCCCGAGAAGGAGCGCCTGCAATCGCCAGAAGAACGCGACGAGCTCAACGGCCTGTACGAATGCATCTTGTGCGCGAGCTGCACAACCGCCTGCCCCAGCTTCTGGTGGAACCCGGACAAGTTCGTCGGCCCGGCGGGTTTGTTGCAGGCCTACCGGTTCATCGCCGACAGCCGCGACCAGGACACGGCCGCCCGGCTGGACAACCTTGAAGACCCGTATCGCCTGTTCCGTTGCCACACCATCATGAACTGTGTCGATGTGTGCCCCAAGGGTTTGAACCCGACCCGGGCGATCGGCAAGATCAAGGAATTGATGGTTCGTCGCGCGGTGTGAGACCGTCATGGCCGCTCCCATTGATGCACGCGCCCTCAGCAAACTCAAATGGCGTTGCCGGCGCGGTTTGCTGGAAAACGATTTGTTCATCGAGCGCTTCTTTGCGCGCCACGAAAAGACCCTCACGACCGAACACGCGGACGGCTTGAGGGTGTTGATGGACTTGGGCGACAACGACTTGCTGGACTTGTTGCTGGCCCGCAGCGAGCCCGGGCCCACGCTGGACCGGGCCGATGTGCGCGAGGTGTTGCAACTGATGCGCACGCCCGCAGTGGGCCGCTCCCGCTTTACGGATTTCGCCAACTCTAAGGAACGCGCATGACCCCCTCGAATGTGAAAGCCACTCTTTCGTTCTCCGACGGCAGCCCCAGCATGGAGTTGCCGATCTTCAAGGGCTCGGTCGGGCCGGAGGTGATCGACATCCGCAAGCTGTATGGGCAGACCGGCAAGTTCACCTACGACCCGGGGTTCCTGTCGACCGCCGCGTGCAATTCGACCATCACTTACATAGACGGTGACAAAGGCGAGTTGCTGTACCGCGGCTACCCGATCGAACAACTGGCGACGCAATGTGATTTCCTGGAAACCTGCTACCTGCTGCTCAAAGGTGACCTGCCCAACCCGTTGCAAAAGTCCGAGTTCACGCAGTTGGTGACCAAGCACACGATGGTCAACGAGCAGATGCAGTTTTTCCTGCGCGGCTTCCGGCGCGACGCGCACCCGATGGCCATCATGACCGGCCTGGTCGGCGCGCTGTCGGCCTTCTATCACGACAGCACCGACATCAACAACCCGAAGCACCGCGAGATCTCCGCGATCCGCTTGATCGCCAAGATGCCCACGCTGGTGGCCATGGCTTACAAGTACACCGTGGGCCAGCCCTACATCTACCCGAAGAACGACCTGTCCTACGCCGGCAACTTCATGCGCATGATGTTCGCCACGCCATGCGAGGACTACGCGCCCAGCGACGTGCTGGTGCGCGCGATGGACCGCATCTTCATCCTGCACGCCGACCACGAACAGAACGCGTCGACGTCGACGGTGCGCCTGTGCGGCTCGTCGGGGACCAACCCGTTCGCGGCCATCGCGGCCGGGGTGGCCTGCCTTTGGGGACCCGCCCATGGCGGCGCCAACGAGGCGGCGCTCAACATGCTCGAGGATGTGCAGCGCATGGGCGGCGTTGAGCGCATCGGCGAATTCATCAAGCAGGTCAAGGCGAAGGACTCCAACGTCAAGCTGATGGGCTTTGGCCACCGTGTGTACAAGAACTACGACCCGCGCGCAAAGCTGATGCGCGAAACCTGCCACGAGGTTCTGGGCGCGCTGGGCATGGACAACGACCCGATCCTCAGGCTGGCGATGGCGCTGGAGAAAATCGCGCTCGAAGACGAGTACTTCGTGTCCCGCAAGCTGTACCCGAATGTCGACTTTTATTCTGGCATCGTCCAGCGCGCCATCGGGATTCCGGTGAGCCTGTTCACGGCCATTTTTGCGCTGGCCCGCACCGTCGGCTGGATTGCCCAGCTCAACGAGATGATTGGCGACCCCGAGTACAAGATCGGCCGGCCGCGCCAGTTGTTCAGCGGCGCCGTGGCGCGTGACGTGAAGCCTCTGGCTCAGCGCGGCTGATCCGATCGGCCGCGCCGCCGCGTCTGGCGGGTGCTGCGGCCACGCCATCGTGCGGCTGTACCCCGAGGTTCAAGGCGCGGGACGTGCGCCTAAAATCCCTTTCCCCTTCGAAGACAGGCCTGTCCATGAACCCGGCTAGAACCTTGTACGACAAACTGTGGGACGAGCACGTCGTCCACACCGAAGACGACGGTACGGCGGTGCTCTACATCGACCGCCACCTGGTGCACGAGGTGACCAGTCCGCAAGCCTTCGAGGGCCTGGACCTGGCGGGGCGCAAGGTGTGGCGCCTGTCGGCCAACCTGGCGGTGAGTGACCACAACGTGCCCACCACCGACCGCTCGCAGGGCATCGCAGACCCGATCTCGCGGCTGCAGGTCGATACGCTGGATGCGAACTGCGACCG
>JAYSVE010001018.1:0-5798 GCA_043718725.1 Methylibium sp. | reverse complement strand
CGCTGTCGTTGATCGCGGTGGTCTACATCGGCCTGGTGGCGCTGGTGCAGCAAGACATGAAGAAGCTGGTCGCCTATTCCAGCATCGCCCACATGGGTTTCGTGACGCTGGGCTTCTTCATGTTCAACGAACTCGGCATGGCTGGCGGCATCGTCCAGATGGTCTCACACGGGTTTGTCTCGGGCGCGATGTTCCTGTGCATCGGCGTGCTCTACGACCGGGTCCACTCGCGCGAGATCGCGGCCTATGGCGGCGTGGCCAACACCATGCCCAAGTTCGCGGCCTTCGCGATGCTGTTTGCGATGGCCAATTGCGGCCTGCCCGGAACGGCCGGGTTTGTCGGCGAATGGATGGTGATCCTGGGCACCGTCAAGGTCAACTTCTGGCTGGCGGCGGTGGCCTCCACCACGCTGGTGTTCGGCGCCGCCTACACGCTGTGGATGGTCAAGCGGGTGTACTTCGGCGCGGTGGCCAACGAGGCTGTGCGCACGCTGGTGGACATCAACAAACGCGAATTCTTCATGCTGGGGTTGCTGGCCGTGGCGGTGTTGTGGATGGGCCTGTATCCCAAGCCCTTCACCGACGTGATGCATGTCTCCGTCACCGAATTGCTCAAGCACGTGGCCCAGTCCAAGTTGAACTGAGCGCCTGGCAGGAAACCCCAAGATGAATGAGTTCAACTGGCAGGGCGTCTACCCCGAGATCGTGCTGCTCGCGATGGCCTGCGTCGTCGCGCTGGCCGACCTGTGGGTCAGCGACCCCAAGCGCCTGCCGACCTACCTGCTGACGCAGGCCTCGCTGGCCGTGGTGGCCGTGCTGCACTTCGTCGCCTTCAACGAAGGCCTGACGCATTACGCGATGCAGGGCATGGTGGTCGCCGACCCGCTGGGCCACCTGCTCGGTTTCTTTGCCACGCTGGCGGTGATGATCTCGCTCGTCTATGCGCGCCCGTACGCCGCGCTGCGCGACATGCTCCAGGGCGAGCTGTTCACGCTGAGCATGTTCTCGCTGCTGGGCATTTTGGTCATGCTGTCGGCCAACGACTTCCTGGTGGTCTACCTCGGCCTGGAGCTGATGTCGCTGAGCCTTTATGCGCTGGTCGCGCTGCGCCGCGACCACCACCCGGCCACCGAGGCGGCGATGAAGTACTTCGTGCTCGGCGCGCTGGCCAGCGGCTTCCTGCTGTACGGGCTGTCGATGATGTATGGCGCCACCGGCTCGCTCAACATTAACGAAGTGTTCCGCGCCATCGGCACCGGCACCGTCAACAAACCCGTGCTGATTCTCGGGACCGTGTTCGTGGTCGCCGGCCTGGGCTTCAAGCTCGGTGCCGTGCCGTTCCACATGTGGGTGCCCGACGTCTACCAGGGCGCGCCGACCGCCGTGACCTTGCTGATCGGCGGCGCGCCCAAGCTGGCGGCCTTCGCGATCACCATCCGGTTGCTGGTGGAAGGCATGCTGGGCCTGGCGGTGGACTGGCAGCAGATGCTGGTGGTGCTCTCGGTGGGCTCGATGCTGCTGGGCAACCTGGCGGCCATTGCGCAGACCAACCTGAAGCGCATGCTGGCCTATTCGACCATCGCGCAAATGGGGTTCATGCTGCTGGGCCTGTGCTCGGGCGTGGTCAACAACAACACCCTGTCGGCCGCCAACGCGTACAGCTCGTCGATGTTCTATGTGGTCACCTATGTGCTGACGACGCTGGGCACGTTCGGCATCGTCATGCTGCTGTCGCGCCAGGGGTTCGAGGCCGAGCACATCGACGACCTGAAAGGCCTGGCCCGGCGCAGCCCCTGGTTTGCCGGCGTGATGGCGATCTTCATGTTCTCGCTGGCGGGCCTGCCGCCGACGGTGGGATTCTACGCCAAGCTGTCGGTGCTGCAGGCGCTGGTCTCGACCAACGTGCCGGGCTACATCTGGCTGGCGGTGGTGGCGGTGCTGCTGTCTCTGGTGGGCGCGTTCTATTACCTGCGGCTGGTCAAGGTCATGTTCTTCGACGAGCCGGTGGACCATCACCCGATCGTCAGCACCGGCGACGTGCGCGCCATGCTGTCGCTCAACGGTGTGGCGGTGCTGGCGTTTGGCCTGTTGCCCGGTGGGCTGATGGCCTTGTGCGCCCAGGCCATCGTCAAGGCCCTGGCCACCTGAGGCGACGGTCTTGAGCGCCAAGCGGGCGGCCAGCCTGGACGCCCATCCCGACACGCATCTGCGCGAGTCCGCGGTTGATTCCGAACAGGTCTACCGGGGCCATTTTCTTGAGGTGAGGCGTGACCGCGTGCGGCTCCCCGACGGCGCCATGGCCACGCGTGAATACATCGTCCACCCGGGCGCGGTGATGGTGGTGCCGCTGCTCGACGACGGCCGCCTGGTCGTCGAGCGCCAGTGGCGCCATCCGATGGGCCGGGTGATGCTGGAGTTTCCGGCCGGCAAGATCGACGCCGGCGAAGCGCCGTTCACCTGCGCCGTGCGTGAACTGGCCGAAGAAACCGGCTACCGCGCCACCGAATGGGCGCGCGCCGGGATTCTGCACAACGCCATTGCCTACTCCGACGAAGGCATCGAGGTCTGGTTCGCGCGCGGCCTGAGCCTGGGCGAGCGGCACCTCGATGTGGGCGAATTTCTGGACGTCGCCGCGTTGAGCGAAGAAGCGCTGAACGCCCTGGCCCAGCGCGGCGAACTGACCGACGCCAAGACCCTGATCGGCCTGCTGTGGTTGCAGAATTGGCGTTCCGGCCGCTGGCCGTTGACCTGGTCGGCGCCAGCTTGAACCCGCACTGCCGATAATGCGGTCATGAAGGTCCTCAACCTCTGTTGCGCCCACGACCACCGGTTTGAAGGCTGGTTCGGTTCGGAAGACGACTTTCAATCCCAGAACGAGCGCGGCCTGGTCGAATGCCCGCTGTGCGCCGACAAGACCATCGCCCGGCTTCCCAGCGCGCCGCGGCTGAACGTCTCGAACCTGCGTGAAGTGGTGCCCACGCGCGCGGTGGACGATGCCGAAGGCCGACGCCAATCGCACTGGATGCGCGCGGTGCGCGAGCTGATGGAGCGGACCGAGGACGTCGGCGAACGCTTCCCCGAAGAAGCCCGGCGCATCCACTATGGCGAGGTCGAGGAGCGCGGCATCCGCGGCCAGGCGAGCCGGGCCGATGCCGAGGCCCTGCGCGAAGAAGGCATCGAGGTCGTGGCCGTGCCGCTGCCGGCGGCGCTGAAGGGCCCCGTCCAGTAGACCCGGCGGCGGCGCCGCGCGGCCCCGCCCAAGCGCCGCTATAGCACGCGACCCGGGTTCAACAGGCCGGCGGGATCGAGCGCCTGCTTGATCGACCGCATCAGCTTCAGCGCGACCGGTGATTTGCGCCGCGCGAGTTCTTCGCGCTTCATCTGGCCGATGCCGTGCTCGGCCGAGATCGAGCCGCCCAGCGCGCAGACCGCGTCGTAGACGATCGCGTTGACGGCGGCTTCGGCGTCGCGCAAAAAGTCCTGCGGCGCCGCACCCGGCGGGGCCTGCACGTTGTAGTGCAGGTTGCCGTCGCCCAGGTGCCCGAAATTGACCAGGCGCACGCCGGGGAAGGCCCGCCCCAACGCCGCGTCGGTGGCCGCGACGAAAGCGACGATCTTCGACGCCGGCAGCGAAATGTCGTGCTTGACATTCAACCCCTCGAGGCTCTGCGCCAGCGGGATCGACTCGCGCAGATGCCACATCGCCTTCGACTGGTTCGTGCTGGACGCCACCGCCGCATCGCTGATCAGGCCGCGCTCCAGCGCGGTCTCCAGCAGCGCCTCGAACAACCCGGTCGCATGCGCCACGCCTTCGCTGTCCGACTGCTCCAGCAGCACCGTCCACGGCGCCGGCGCCAAGGGCTGGGCGAGCTGCGGAAAATGGCTTCGCACCAGGCCGAGCGCAAATTCGCCCATCGCCTCGAAGCCGGTCAGCCCCGGCCCCAGCCGCGCCTGGGCCAGTTGCAACAAGTCGACCGCGGCCTGCATCGATGGCAAGGCGGCCAGCGCCGTCGTCACCGCGGCGGGCTGCGGGTACAGCTTGAGCGTCGCGCCGGTGATCACGCCCAGCGTGCCTTCGCTGCCAATGAACAGGTCGCGCAGGTCGTAGCCGGTGTTGTCCTTGCGCAGGCCGCTCAGGCCGTCCCACAGTTCACCCTGGGGCGTGACGACCTCCAGCCCCAGGCACAGCTCGCGCGCGTTGCCAAAGCGCAGCACCTGTGTGCCGCCGGCATTGGTGGCCAGGTTGCCGCCAATCGAGCAACTGCCCTCGGCCGCCAGGCTCAGCGGAAACAGCAGTCCGCGCCCGGTCGCCGCTTCCTGCACCGCCTGCAGCACGCAACCGGCGTCCACCGTCATCGTCAGGTTGGCCGCGTCGATGGCGCGGATGCGGTTCATGCGGGTCAGGTTCAGCAGCACCTGCGTGCCGCTGGCGTCGGGCACCGAGCCGCCCACCAGGCCGGTGTTGCCGCCTTGGGGAACGACACCTGCACCGTGCGCTGCGCAAGCCTTCAGCACCGCCGCCACCTCGGCCGCCGAACCCGGGCGCACCACGGCCAGCGCCTTGCCAACGTAGCGCTTGCGCCAGTCGCGCTCGTAGGCCGACAGGTCGCCGTCGATCAACACCTGGGCTGGCCCGACCGCGGCCCTCAGCGCGTCAAGGAGGTTCATTAGGCAACCTCCGTGCTGCGCACTGCGGTATTCGCCTTGGGGGCGGCCCGGCGGCTCATGACTTGGCGTGTTTCAGGCGCCACCACACATGCCAGGCGCAAGCTGCGAACAGCACCAGGCACAGCAGCACTTCTAGCATGGCCAGTTGCGCGCTCAGGCCGCGGTCGCCGGCGGCACGCACCACGCCTTCGGTGAAATAAATCCACACCAGCAGGCTGACCCAGCGGTAGGTGTACATGCGGTTCTTCAGCAGGCCGGCCAGCGGCACCGCCAGCGGCAGCACCTTCAATGCCAGCGTGCCGCGGCCGGTGGGTGCCAGCCACAGCTCCCAGGCCAGGCCCAGGGCGATCAGCGCCAGCAGGCTGGCCACCGCCAACGCGCGGGTCCAGGCAATGGGTGAGGGCAGGGCCGGGATTGAATTCATCGCTGGCTATGATGCCAGCAATGACCATTCCTACAGGCAAGCGCTCCATCGGTTTCAAGGCCACGTGGCAGGAACATGTCGCGCGCAGCCTGCAAACCCTGCAGAACTGGCCGTGGCTGGAGACGCTCAAGACCTTGAGGATCCGGTTTCGTGAAGACCGCCTGGGCGTGACCGCCAGCAGCCTGACCTTCACCACGCTGATCTCGCTGGTGCCGCTGGTCACGGTGATGCTGGCGGTGTTTTCGGCCTTCCCGCTGTTCGGCAGGTTCCAGGCCTCGCTGCAAACCTACTTCGTGCAAGGGCTGGTGCCCGACAGCATTGCCAAGCCGGTGCTGGGCGCGCTGACGCAGTTCGCGGCGAAGTCGAACCGCCTGGGCACGGTCGGCCTGGTGTTCCTGGTGATTTCGGCGCTGGCGATGATGCTCACCATCGACCGCACGCTCAACGCCATCTGGCGCGTGCGCACGCCGCGCCCGATCGCCCAGCGCGTGCTGGTCTACTGGTCGGCCGCCACCCTGGGGCCGCTGCTGCTCGGCGTCAGCCTGAGCCTCACGTCCTACGTGATTTCGGCGTCCAAGGGCTTTGTCGGCGCCTTGCCGGGCGGCGTGAGCCTGCTGCTCGGACTGGTGGAGTTTTCGGTGCTGGCCGCGGGCATCGCCGGGTTGTTTCATTACGTGCCCAACACCCATGTGCGCTGGCGCCACGC
>JAYSVE010001017.1:0-5804 GCA_043718725.1 Methylibium sp. | reverse complement strand
GATGAAGTCGACGACGATCAGCCCGCCCAGGTCGCGCAGCCGCATCTGGCGCGCGATCTCGTCGGCCGCTTCCAGGTTGGTGCGGGTGGCGGTTTCCTCGATGTCGCTGCCGCGCGTGGAGCGGGCGCTGTTCACGTCCACCGAAACCAGCGCCTCGGTATGGTCGATCACGATGGCGCCGCCGGAGGGCAGGTTCACCGTGCGCGAAAACGCGGTCTCGATCTGGTGCTCGATCTGGAATCGGCTGAACAGCGGCGCGTCGTCGCGGTAGCGCTTGACCTTGTGCGCCGTCTCGGGCATCACATGGGCCATGAACTGCTGGGCCTGGTCGAAGATGTCGTCGGTGTCGATCAGGATCTCGCCCACGTCGGCGGTGAAGTAGTCGCGGATCGCGCGGATCACCAGCGAGCTCTCCTGGTAGATCAGAAACGCGCCCTTGCCCGCCTTGGCCGCGCCGTCGATGGCGCTCCACAGCTTGAGCATGTAGTTCAGGTCCCACTGCAACTCAGGCGCCGAGCGGCCGATGCCGGCGGTGCGGGCGATCAGGCTCATGCCCTTGGGGTAGTCGAGCTGGTCGAGGTTCTCCTTCAGCTCTTCGCGGTCCTCGCCCTCGATGCGCCGGCTCACGCCGCCGCCGCGCGGGTTGTTGGGCATCAGCACCAGGTAGCGCCCGGCCAGGCTCACAAAGGTGGTCAGGGCGGCACCCTTGTTGCCGCGCTCTTCCTTCTCGACCTGCACCAGCAACTGGTCGCCGTCACGTATCGCGTCCTGGATGCGCGCGGTGCGCACGTCGGCGCCTTCACGGAAGTAGTTGCGCGAGATTTCCTTGAACGGCAGGAAGCCGTGGCGGTCTTCGCCGTAGTCGACAAAGCAGGCTTCGAGCGAAGGCTCGACACGCGTGACGACGGCTTTGTAGATGTTGCCCTTGCGTTGCTCACGGCCTTCGATTTCGGTCTCGAAGTCCATCAGCTTCTGGCCTTCGACGATCGCCAGGCGGCGCTCCTCGGGCTGCGTCGCGTTGATCAGCATGCGTTTCATGTGCTCTCCTTCGCGCGGCCTTGATCGGGCCGCGCACTGCCTGAAGTCAATGCCGGCGGGTGCCGGTATCGACGATTCGATGCACGAGAAACGCGGTTGAAAACCTGGAAGGGTATCGCCCTGGACTGCTTGTCGCGGCGCCGGTCATGAGACCGTTACCTTGGGCAGCGTTGGCGCTTGCATGACAGTGGGGTGGGCAGGGCGCAATGTGCTGAGTTGCCTGGGCGGCAGGGTTGCAGGGAATGCGCGTTTGTTGACGGACCGCAGCCGCGCAGCGCGGCCCGTGCTTGGTGCATCGCAGGCGCTGGGCCTGGGAGCCAAGCGCCAGGAGCGCTGTGGGTTGGGGATCGTGGTCAACATCCGCTTGGGGGTCACTGGACGCGAGGTGAAAGCCCGCGCGACACCGCTGGGCTGCAAGGCCGGGGCCGGTGTCGCTTTGATCTTTCGCCTGGAAAACCTTGTTGGTGGTTTCGTTCTTTGTTTGCTCTTGCACACCGGGGGGGTTGCCGCAGCATCACTTGGGGACGTCTGCCTGCGACCGAAACCGGTGCGCTGCATCACCTGTTGGTCGAACCCTCGGTTCGACCGCCACTTGCCGCCTCTTCTCAAAGGCCGCTTCCTGCGAAGCTAAACTCTGAAAAATCAAACACTTAGAGCAGCATCGTGGTGCAAAACATTATAGGGGCCAAACCCAGCGCTGGCGCCAAAGCCCCGGCGCTGAAGGTCCCGGGTGCTGTGCCACCGGCCGTGCACTATGTCCGCATTGACGAGGCTTCCGAAGGCCAGCGGCTCGACAACTTCCTCGTCAAGCTGCTCAAGGGCGTTCCAAAGTCACATGTCTATCGGGTCATCCGCTCCGGCGAAGTGCGCGTCAACAAGGGACGTGCCGGTGCCGACACCAAACTGAGCCTGGGCGACGAAGTCCGGGTGCCGCCGGTCAGAACCTCGACCTCCGGGGCCGAGCGGGCCGCCGCTGCGCCAGCCCGGGAGTTCCCGGTCGTGTTCGAAGACGATCACCTGATCGCCATCGACAAACCCGCCGGCGTGGCCGTGCATGGGGGCAGCGGCGTGAGCTTCGGCGTGATCGAGCAGTTGCGCCAGGCGCGCCCGCAGGCACGCTTTCTGGAGCTGGTGCACCGGCTCGACAAAGAGACCTCCGGCCTGCTGCTGATCGCCAAGAAGCGCTCGGCGCTGGTGGCGCTGCAGGAGCAGTTGCGCCAGCACCAGGGTGAGAAGGTGATGCACAAGACCTACGCCGCGCTAGTGTTCGGCCACTGGCCCGAAACGCTCAAGGTCGTCGACGTGGCGCTGCACAAGTTCCTCACCCCCGAAGGCGAGCGGCGCGTGCGCACCGTCGACTCCGGCCACGAAGACGGCAAGCGCTCCATCACGCTGGTCAAGACGGTGCAGCGGTTCGCCGGCTTCAGCCTGCTGGACGTGACCATCAAGACCGGCCGCACCCACCAGATCCGGGTTCACCTCTGCGCCGAGGGACATGCCATCGTCGGCGACGAGAAGTACGGCGACTTTGCTGCCAACAAGGCCTTGGCGCGGGGTGAAACCACGCCCGGCCTGCGCTTCGAGCGGATGTTTTTGCATGCCCGGCGTCTGCGCCTGCGGCACCCTGCGACGGGTGAGGTGATCGAGCTGGCCGCGGCGTTGCCGGCAGAATGCCAGGCTTTGCTGAAGCGTCTGTCGCCATGACCCGACCCCGCCAGTTCGACCTGATCGCCTTCGACTGGGATGGCACGCTGTTCGATTCGACGTCGCTGATTGCCCGCTGCATCCAGGCCGCCTGTGCCGACGTGGGCGTGGCCGTGCCCAGCCTCGCCCAGGCGAGCTACGTCATCGGTCTGGGCCTGAACGACGCGTTGCAACACGCCGCGCCCGACCTGCCGCGCGAGCGCTACCGGGAGATGGCCGAGCGCTATCGCCACCACTACTTTTTGCGCCAGCACGAGGTGCTGCTGTTCGACGGCAGCCTGGCCATGCTGGAGGCGCTCAAGGCGCGCCACCATGTGCTGTGCGTGGCCACCGGCAAGTCGCGCCGGGGCCTGGACGAAGCGCTGAACAGCGTGCAGTTGAAAGGCGTGTTCGACAGCACCCGCACGGCCGACGAGACCGCCTCCAAGCCCAACCCGATGATGCTGCTGGAGCTGATGGCCGAGTTCGGCATGACGGCGCAACGCACCTTGATGATTGGCGACACCACCCACGACCTGCAGCTCGCCGTCAACGCCGGCGTCGCCAGCGTGGCCGTGAGCTACGGGGCCCACGAGCCGGGGGCTTTCGATGCGTTTGCGCCGCGGCATGTGGCGCATTCGGTGGCCGACCTGAGCGCGTGGTTGGAGCGGCATGCCTGATCGCGATGCGGTTGCCCGGCCCGGCGCATTGCCGCTGTGCCACTCGACCGAACTGGCCGAGAAAGGGCCTGCGCTGCTGTTCGACGTGCGCCATTTCCACGAACCGGCGCGCGCGTTCGCGCTGCGTTTTGACGGCCGGGTGGTGGCCTACCTGAACCGCTGCGCCCACGTGCCCACCGAGATGGACTGGCAGCCCGGCGAGTTTCTCGACAGCGGCCGCGAGTTCATCCTGTGTTCGATCCACGGCGCCGCATACGAACCGCGCACCGGGCGCTGCGCGGGCGGCCCCTGTGGTCGCGGCCGCCTCACGGTGATCGAAGTCGCCGAACGCGACGGCCAGGTCTATTGGTATCCTTCCCCGGACACCCAACCCGCCCTGGCCGATTGATGCGCTGGCAACGCGCCTCGATCAGCCGCCGAAAGACCGCATGACCCCCCAAGACGAATCTCCCGCGTCCGCGCCCGCGGCGGCGTCCCTGTCGACCGACCCATCGCTGCACGGCGTTGTCGAACGCTTTGCGCGCGACTATCTCCAGGACCGCCGCAGCGAGCGCCGCTGGCGTTTCTTCACGCGCCTGGCCTGGCTCATCCTGTTTTTGGCGATCGTCGTTGCGCTGCTCGCCAGCCGCGGGCGTGCGAGTGCGCCGATGGGCCCGCACACCGCGCTGATCGAGGTGCGTGGCGAAATTGCCGCCGAGGCCGAAGCCAGTGCCGAGAACCTGCTCCCCGGGCTGAAGCAGGCGTTTGAAGACGCCGGCGCGCAGGCCGTGGTGCTGCGCATCAACTCGCCCGGTGGCAGCCCGGTGCAGGCCGGCATCATTCACGACGAGATCCTGCGCCTGAAGACGCTGCACAAGAAGAAGGTCTTCGCCGTTGTCGAAGAAAGCTGCGCCTCCGGGGCCTACTACATCGCCGTCGCCGCCGACGAGATCTACGCCGACAAGGCCTCGATCGTCGGCTCGATCGGCGTGCTGATGGACGGCTTCGGCGTGAACGGCCTGATCGACAAGCTGGGGGTCGAGCGCCGCTTGTTGACCGCTGGTGAAAACAAGGGCATCGGCGACCCGTTCTCGCCGCTGTCGCCCAGGCACCGCGCCTACATCCAGGCCATGCTGGACCAGATCCACCAGCAGTTCATCAGCGTCGTCAAGCAAGGCCGCGGCGCGCGCCTCAAGCAAAGCCCTGAAATATTCAGTGGCCTGTTCTGGAACGGCGAGAAGGCGCTGCAACTGGGCCTGGTCGACCACCTCGGTAACCTCGACTTCGTGGCCCGCGAGGTGGTGAAGGCCGAGGAGATCGTCGACTACACGCCCAAGGAAAACGTCGCCGAGCGCCTCGCCAGGCGCTTCGGCGCGTCGATCGGCGCGGGCGCGGTCAAAGCCTTGCACAACCTGGGCGGGATTCGCTAGCCGCGCGCCGCCGGGTCGGCCCGGCGTGCCGCGCCACGCCCGTCAGCGCGGCTCGAACGGCCGGTGGCCGTCGCGCATCGCGCGGATCAGCAACTCCGGCGTGGCGCGGATGTGCGCCTCCAGCGCCAACGCCGCGCGCGCTTCATTGCCGAGCATCGCCTGCTCGAAGAGCTGGCGGTGTTCGGCATGCACGTCGCGGCCGCTGTCGGGCAGGCCGATCGCGTATTTGCGGTAGCGCTCGCCCTGGCGCGCCAGCATGCGCAGCATCCGCAAGGTCCAGGGCGATTCGTGACCGGCCACCAGGGCCTCGTGGAATCCGGTGTTGAGCCGTTCCCAGTGCTTGCGCCGCTCGGGCTGCACCGGTTGCTCATGGGCGGACAGCTCGACGTAGGCGCGTTGCAGGCGCGCGCGCCAGGCCTCGTCGCCGGCCCGGATCGAACGCCGGAGCGCGTCGATTTCGATGTGAACGCGCAATTCGGTCAGGTCCAGCAGGTCGTCGATCGCGATTTCGGCGACGCGGAAACCGCGCTGCCCTTCGGCCACCACGAGGGCGTCGCTGACCAGCCGCGTGATCGCTTCGCGCAGCGTGCCCGCGCCCACCGCATAACGCGTCTTCAGGTGTTCGACGCGCAGCTTTTCGCCCGGCGCCAGCACGCCTTCGACGATGTCGTCGCGCAGGTGCGAGTAGGCGCGCTCGATCAGCGTGCGCGCGGCGCCGGCGTCGGGCTCGGCGGCGTCGCGGTCGGGCTGCACGAGTGCCAGGAAAGGGCGCTTGGCCATGCGGCTACCGCTCCAGGCGCTCGCGACTGCGCTGCAACCGGTACGACAGTTGGGGTCGGGTCAGGCCGAGCGTGCGCGCCGCGGCAGCCAGGTTGCCCCGGGCGCGCTGCACCGCCTCCTGGATCAGCGCGTCTTCGAGTGACTCGAGGCCGAAGCCTTCGGCCAGCACCTGGTCGAACAGCACGCCAGCGCCGCTGGCACGGGCGCTTTCAAG
>JAYSVE010001016.1:0-5808 GCA_043718725.1 Methylibium sp. | reverse complement strand
GGCCGTGGCCGATTTCGCGCCGCTTGGGCGTGCCCACGCGGCCGGTTTCGCCGGTCGCGAACGGGGGCATGTTGTAGTGCAGCATGAAGTGTTCGGTGAACTCGCCGGCCAGCGCGTCGATGCGCTGCGAATCCCGCTCGGTGCCCAGGGTGGCCGCGACCAGCGCCTGGGTTTCACCGCGCGTGAACAGCGCCGAGCCATGGGCCCGCGGCAGCACGCCATTGCGGATTTCGATCTGGCGCACCGTGCGGGTGTCGCGCCCGTCGATGCGCGGCTCGCCGGCCAGGATCTGGCTGCGCACGATGCGCGCTTCGATGTCGAACAGCACGTTGTCGAGATGGACCTTGTCGACCACCGAGCCATCGCCTTGCAGCGCGGTCGCGGTCGCCGCCGTCACGGCGCGCGTGGCGTGGGTGCGGGCCTGCTTGGACCGGATCTGGTAGGCGTCACGCAGCGGCTGCTCGGCGAGGGCGACAACCTTGGCAATGAAGGCTTCGTCCTTGGCCGGCGCGGCCCAGTCCCAAGCCGCCTTGCCGGCGTCTCGCACCAGCTCGTGGATCGCATTGATGGCGATGTTGCCTTGCTGATGGCCGAAGACGATGCCGCCCAGCATGATCTCTTCGCTCAACTGCCTGGCTTCGGACTCGACCATCAGCACCGCGGCTTCGGTGCCGGCGACGATCAGGTCCATCTGCGATTCGAGCAACTGGGTCTTGCCCGGGTTCAGCACATACTGGCCGTTGACATAGCCCACCCGCGCGGCGCCAATGGGGCCGTTGAACGGGATGCCGGAGATCGCCAACGCGGCACTGGAGCCGATCAGCGCGGCGATGTCGGCCGAGACTTCAGGGTTCAGCGACAGCACGTGGACCACCACCTGGACTTCGTTGTAGAAGCCTTCCGGGAACAGCGGGCGCAGTGGCCGGTCGATCAGGCGCGAGGTCAGCGTCTCCAGCTCGCTGGGACGGCCTTCGCGTTTGAAAAAGCTGCCGGGGATCTTGCCTGCGGCGTAGGTCTTTTCGATGTAGTCAACGGTCAGCGGGAAAAAATCCTGCCCCGGTTTGGCGTTTTTCGCGGCCACCACAGTGGCCAGCACCACGGTGTCCTCGATGTTCACGATGACGGCGCCGCCCGCCTGGCGGGCGATCTCGCCGGTTTCAAGGATGACGGTGTGTTGACCCCATTGGAAGGTCTTGGTGACTTTGTTGAACATGCTCATGCGTCTCTCTCCGGTGGATGACGGGTGCCTTCAGGGTGGCAACCCAGACCCGGAACGCAGACTCGTCGGCGGGATGCCATTCCAACGCCGCTCCTGCGGAGTACAGCGATGGAATGACACAGCGGCGGCGGCGTGTCGTTGCTCCAATCGAATGACACAAACGTATGACACAAACGAATGACAAAAAGGCAAAGAGCCTGTGCTGGGGATGTCCAGACAGGCTCTCGATTCGATGTGCCGATTACTTGCGCAGGCCCAGCTTCTGGATCAACGCGGTGTAACGCACTGCGTCACGGCCTTTGAGGTAGGCCAGCAGGCTCTTGCGCTTGTTGACCATCTTCAGCAGGCCCCGGCGACCGTGGTGGTCTTTCAGATGGGTCTTGAAGTGCGGGGTCAATTCGTTGATGCGGTCGGTCAACAGTGCGACCTGAACTTCCGGTGATCCAGTGTCGCTGGTTCCGCGGGCATGGGCCTTGACGATCTCGGCCTTGTGGAGGGTGGTTGCGGTCATTGCTCTCGATTTCCTGTGGATTGAAACCGAGCCGCCCCGCCGTTGAATGGATCAGGGATGCCGCGGTTCCGATTGCTCAATCACTTGCGGTCGCCGGTGAAACCGACCTGCGCCGTGCTCGTTTTGCAGCTTGCTCGCGTGCAAAACCTCTCGATTATAGCCTCAGCACCGAGGCCAACCGCTCGATGCCCTGGGTCAGCCGTTGCGGGTCGCGCGACGAAAAGCACCAGCGCAACCAGCCTTCGCCCTCGGGCCCGAACGCCACGCCCGGGGCCAGGCCCAGTCCGGCCTCGGCGACCAGGCGTTTGGCAAATGCCAAAGAGTCGTCCTGGCCTTCGACCCGAAAGAAGGCGTACATGCCGCCTTCGGGAGTGGCGACGCGAACGCCGGGCAAGGCGGCGAGTTGCGGCAACAAGGTGTCGCGGCAGGTCCGCAGCCGCTGCACCAGGGCGGGCACGAACTCGCCCGCGCCGCGCAAACCCGCCAGTCCGGCGCGTTGCACAAACACCGGGGCGCACGAGGTGTTGAACTCGATGAGTTTGCCCAGGGCCTCCATCAACCTCGGCGGGGCCACCAGCCAGCCCAACCGCCAACCCGTCATCAGCAGACTCTTCGAAAAGCTGTGCACCACGACCAGCCTGTCGTCGGTCTCGGCCACGTCCAGGAAGCTCGGCGCACAGGAGGCCGGCTGGCCCGCATCGCCACCGAAAAAGAGGCGCTCGTAGACCTCGTCGGCAACGATCCAGGTGCCGGTGCGGCGGCAGTGCGCGACGATGGCCTGCTGCTCGACGCGGGTCAAGGCCCAGCCGGTCGGGTTGTTCGGCGCGTTGATCAACAGCACCCGGGTACGCTCGGTGACCGCCTGCAGCAGCGCAGACAGGTCGAGGCGCCAGGCGCCGCCCTGAACCGTCAGCGACACGCGCTTGACATGGGCCCCCAGGATGAGCGGCTGCGCCGTGAGGTTGGGCCAGACCGGCACGACCGCCACCACTTCATCACCGGGCCCTGCCAGGGCTTGCATGGTCAACATCAGCGCGTTCACACCCGACGAGGTGACCGCGATGCGTTCCCAGGCCACGGCCCGGTGCAGGCTGCCGAGGTAGACCGACAACGCCTCGCGCAGCTCGGGCAGGCCGAGGTTGTGCGAATAGAAGGTCTCGCCTTCGTTGATCGACCGGATTGCCGCGTCGCAAATGAACCTCGGCGTGGGTTCGTCGCTCTCGCCGAACCAGAACGCCAGCACGTCGCTGCGTCCCAGGCCGGCATTGGCGACTTCGCGAATTTTCGAGCCGGGCAGTTGCTCGATGGTGCTTCTCATGAACGGTTGCCTCCTCAAGTGGTTGCCAGCGCCCAGCGCGGCAACACGCTGAAGCCATAGTCTGGCTTGGCCTGGGTGGCGTCGCGCTGCAGACGCATCGCCGCGGCCAGGGCGATCATTGCGCCGTTGTCGGTGCACAGGGACAACTCGGGATAGTGCACCCGCACGTTGCGCTTCGCGCATTCAAGATTCAGCTGCTCGCGCAAGCGCGCATTGGCGCCGACGCCACCCGCCACGACGATGCGCGTGAGGCCGGTGTCGCGCAGCGCCTGCAGCGACTTGCGCACCAGGACGTCGACGATGGCCTGCTGCGTCGACGCCGCCAGGTGCGCCCTGTCCTGCTCGCACACATTGCTCCCCAGCTTCATGAGCTGGGTGCGAACCGCGGTCTTCAGGCCGGCGAATGAAAAGTCGAGGTTGCCGCTGTGCAGCAATGGCCGCGGCAGCGCGAACGTGCGGGCATCGCCGAACTCGGCCAGCCGCGCCAGCGCCGGGCCGCCCGGGTAGCCCAAGCCCATCAGCTTGGCCGACTTGTCGAAGGCTTCGCCGGCCGCGTCGTCGATCGATTCGCCCAGCAACTGGTAGCTCGCCACCGCATCGACGCGCATCAGTTGGGTGTGCCCGCCCGAGACCAGCAATGCGACGAACGGGAACTCCGGCGGGTCGGCGCCGAGAAACGGTGACAACAAATGCCCTTCAAGGTGGTGGATGCCGATCACCGGCCGGCCCAATGCGGCCGCCAGTGAACAGGCCACGCCAGCGCCCACCAGCAAGGCGCCCGCCAACCCCGGGCCACGGGTGTAGGCCACCACATCGATGTCTTTCATCGATGTCTGCGCATTTGCGAGGACTTGCTGCGTCAGCGGCAACACCCGCCGAATGTGGTCGCGCGAGGCCAGTTCGGGCACCACGCCGCCGTAGGCCTGGTGCATGTCGACCTGGCTGTGCAGCGCGTGGGCAATCAAGCTGGGCGCAGCCCCAGAGCGGGCCCGAACCAGCGCAACGCCGGTCTCGTCGCACGACGATTCGATGCCCAGAACATTCATCGGTGGAGTGTAGAGGCGGCGGACCCTCGGGCCCGCGCGAGCGGCTTCGGCGCCCAGCGCGGTGGCGGGCGCGGTCGAACGCCTCAGTGCTTTTCCTTGGCGTGGTTGATCGTGTACTTCGGGATTTCCACGGTCACGTCCTGCTGCGCAAGAATGGCCTGGCAGGACAGGCGCGAGGTCGGCTCCAGGCCCCAGGCCCGGTCCAGCAGATCCTCTTCAATATCGTCCATTTCGCCCAGCGAATTGAAGCCCTCGCGAACCACCACATGACAGGTGGTGCAAGCACAACTGAGTTCGCAGGCGTGTTCGAGTTCGATGCCGTTCTCGAGCAACGCTTCGCAGATGGAGGTCCCCGCCTGCGCCGCGATCTGGGCCCCGTTCGGGCAGTACTCGGAGTGGGGCAGGATCTTGATGATGGGCATGTTCAGACTTCCTCGACACGCCGGCCGGCCAGGGCAAGCCGGATGCTGCGGTTCATTCGTTCCGAGGCAAACAATTCGGTGCCATTGGCAAGGGCTTCGACCGCCGCGTCCATGGCATGGTGATCGTCACCCTCGCGGCTGGCCTGCAGGGCGGCCAGCAAGGCCTCGATCTCGACATGCTCGGCCGCGCTCAACAGGTCACCATCGGCTTGGAGGGCGGCCCGGGTCGCCAGCAGCATGCGTTCGGCTTCGACGCGCGACTCGCGCAGGCTGCGCTCGAGCATGTCGGCCTCGGCGGTGCTGAAGCTTTCGGTCAACATGCGCGCGATCTCGTCGTCCGACAAGCCGTAGCTGGGTTTGACAACGATGGAGGCCTCGACCCCCGAGACCTGCTCGCGCGCGCTGACGCTCAACAGACCGTCGGCATCGACCGCAAAGGCCACCCGAACCCGCGCGGCGCCGGCCACCATGGGCGGTATGCCGCGAAGCTCGAAGCGTGCCAGCGAGCGGCAGTCGCTCACGACCTCGCGCTCGCCTTGGAGCACATGGATGGCAATCGCCGTCTGCCCGTCCTTGAAGGTCGTGAAGTCTTGTGCGCGCGCCGTCGGAATGCTGCTGTTGCGCGGGATGATGCGCTCGACCAGGCCCCCCATGGTCTCCAGGCCCAGTGACAACGGGATCACATCGAGCAACAGCAGTTCGTCGGCGCCGGAATTGCCGGCCAACGCATTCGCCTGGATCGCGGCGCCGAGTGCGACAACTTCGTCAGGGTTCAGATCGGTGAGCGGCGCCTTGCCAAAAAATTCGCCGACCGCCCACTGCACCATCGGCATGCGGGTCGATCCGCCGACCATCACCACGCCACGCACATCGGCCTTGTCGACCCTGGCGTCTCGCAGCACTTTGCGCACCGCGGTCATGGTTCTGGCGACCAGCGGTTGAACCAGATCGACGAACTGATCGCGCGCCACGCGCACCGACATTTCGCCTTGCGACAGCGGGCAGGCCAGGATCGCATGGTCGGCGTTCGAGAGTTTTTCCTTCGTGGCGCGCGCGGCCACAAGCACGGCCCGCTTGTCCTGTGCTGACTCGGCGTCGAGATGGGCCTGCGAAAGCGCCCAAAGGGCCAGCGCGGCGTCGAAGTCATCGCCTCCCAAGGCGGAGTCGCCGCCCGTGGCGATCACTTCGAACATGCCCTGGGCCAGGCGCAGCAGGGAAATGTCAAAGGTGCCGCCGCCCAGGTCGTACACCGCGTACAGGCCCTCCGAGCCATTCTCCAAACCATAGGCAAT
>JAYSVE010001015.1:0-2512 GCA_043718725.1 Methylibium sp. | reverse complement strand
CAGCCTCCTAGGGTTTGACGCCGACCGGCTCGGCCACGAAGCCAATGCGGCTCAGGCCGGCCTTTTGAACGAGACCGATGAGTTCGGCGACCCGTCCGTAGGCCACGCTCTTGTCGGCCCGCAATTGCACTTCGAGCTGCGGGTTCTTGCGCGCCGCGTCTGCGATGCGCGCGCTGAAGGCCGCGAGGTCCAGCAATTCTTCGCCGACGTAGTAGCGCCCCTGCGGGTCCAGCGCCACGCTGATGAACTGCGGCGCTTCGCTGGGCGCGGCAGCATCGGTGCGGGGCAGGTCGAGTTTGAGACTGCTGGTCATCAGCGGCGCGGTGATCATGAAGATGACCAGCAGCACCAGCATCACGTCGATCAGCGGCGTCATGTTGATCTCACTCATCGGCTGCGGGCCGACGGTTCGCTCCAGGCGTCCGAAGGCCATGCGGGTCAGCCCACCGTTGCGCGCGCGCCCGCGCCGACGTTGCCCAGCAGCATCTCGCGCAGGTCGTGCGCAAAGCCTTCGAGTTCGGCTTCGCAGGCGCCCACCTGCTTGCCGAAGATGTTGTAGGCGAGCACCGCCGGAATGGCCACGGCCAGGCCCGCCGCGGTCATGATCAGCGCTTCGCCGACCGGACCGGAGACCCGCTCTATGCTGATCGTTCCTGCCGTCGAAATGCCAGCCAGCGCGTGGTAGATGCCCCACACCGTGCCGAGCAGGCCGATGAAGGGCGCGGTGCTGCCGACCGAGGCCAGCAACACCTGGCCGAATTGCAACTGGGCCAGCACGCCATGCAGGGCGTCGCGCAGGCGGCGCGTCAACTGCGAGTCGACATGGCCGCGCGCTTCGAGCGTGCCGGTGGCTGGGTCGGCCAGGGCCGCGGCCAGCAGCGGCACGAGGACCCCTTCGCGGTCGAAGGCGTTCAACCGTTCGCGGCCCGCGTCGACCTGGGGTGCGGCCCAAAAAGCGGCCACCGCGCGGACGATGTCCTGGCGCACCCGGCGCAACAACCAGGCCTTCCAGAAAATCACGACCCAGGCGCTGACCGACATCAACAGCAGCAGCGCCGCCACGCCGCGCGTGAGCGCATCGCCCTGGGACCAGAAGTGTTCGAGAGCGTTCATCCCCAAGCCATCAGCCGCCGGCTCCGTGCAGGCCGAGCACGTCGTTCATGTCGAACAGGCCGCGCTCCTGGCTGGCCAGGAAGCGCGCCGCGCGCAAGGCGCCCTGGGCGAACGTGGCGCGGCTGCTGGCCTTGTGGGTGATCTCGATGCGCTCACCGGTGCCGGCAAACAACACGGTGTGGTCGCCGACGATGTCGCCGCCGCGCACGGTTGCAAAGCCGATCGAGGACGGGTCGCGCTCGCCCGTGACGCCCTGGCGCGCGTAGACGGCGCAATCCTTCAGATCGCGCCCCAGCGCGGCGGCCACGACTTCGCCGAGTTGCAGCGCGGTGCCGCTGGGCGCATCGACCTTGTGGCGGTGGTGGGCTTCGATGATTTCGATGTCGTAGCCCTGGCTCAGGGCGCGCGCCGCGACATCGAGCAACTTAAGCACCACGTTGACACCGACGCTCATGTTGGGGGCCAGCATCACCGCGACGTGCTGCGCCTCGGCGGCAATCTGGGCCTTTTGCACCGGACTGAAACCGGTCGTTCCGACCACGGCGCGCACACCCAGCGCGCGGCAGGCCGTCAAGTGGGCGAGCGTACCCTCGGGTCGGGTGAAATCGATCAGCACCTGGGCGCCGGCCAGGCCCGCGTCCAGGTCGGCGGTGATGTGCACACCACTGGGGCTGCCGAGAAATGCGCTGGCGTCCTGGCCGATCGCCGGGCTGCCGGGCAGATCCAGGGCGCCGGCCAGCAGCAGGTCGGGCGCGCCGGTCACGGCTTCGATGAGCATGCGGCCCATGCGGCCGGATGCGCCGGCCACCGCAATGCGCAGCGGCTGGCGGGTCGCGGGTCCGGACACGCCGGTGCTCATCAAGCAACCTCCGTGCTGCGCACTGCGGTATTCGCCCAAGGCTCCGGAGGAGCCCCTTCGTGGCCCATGACGGCCCGGCGGCTCATGGGCGCGGCTCGAGCGGCGGGTAGGTGCGCGCCGGCGTGGCGGGCTCGCTGCCATCGGCGGGCGCCGGCGGCGTCGCCTTCGGGGGCACCGGCAGGGCCTTGATCTGTTCGTCCGTCAAGGCCAGCGGCGCGGCGTTGCGCGCCGTCTTGAAGGTGTCGATGGACGCGACAAAATCGCGCTCGGCGGGCAGGGATTCGGTGCCGTCGATGGACTTGAGAACTTCGCCATCGAACAACACCACGACACGGCGCAATTGCGGCTCGGTGCCCTGGCGGCGAATCGAGAACACATAGTCCCATCGATCAAGGTGGAAGGCGTCGGTCAACAACGGCGACCCCAGGGTATCGCGAACCTGGGAGCGGCTCATGCCGGGCCGCACCTGCGCGGCCTGCTCTTTGGTGATGACGTTGCCCTGAACCACTTCAAGTCGATACGGGGTGACGACGCCGAGAA
>JAYSVE010001014.1:0-14452 GCA_043718725.1 Methylibium sp. | reverse complement strand
GCAGCGTGGCCAGCGCCGACCCACCGAAGTGGAACAGCGCATCGGCTTCGAACACGAACCTGTGCGTGACGCGCATTGCGGCAGCCGCGGCCACCGCTGCGGCGGCGGGTGCGGCAACCGGCGCCGCCGCCATCGCGCAGGCCGAGGCCTCGCGTTCGGCGCGATCGATGCGCTGCTCGGCACGGGCGACATGCTCGCGCGCCGCGTGCCAGCCGAAGCGGGCGTACTGATCGTCGCCGTGAACCAGGTCGACCTCGGCGCAGGCCAGCGATTCGGCGGCACAGGCAAATCCGGCGGCGCCTGGGTCGGTGGGGTCGGCTCCGGCACGCTCGATGCGTCGCCACAGGTCAGCGCGCAGGCGCGGCGCGCCCCACTCGGGCGCGACCGTCACCGGCACGGGCACCGGCGCGCCACTCTCCAGCGCCGCCAGCAGCGCGCCGGCCCGGGCCAGCGCCGCGTCGGGGAACTTCGAACGGTCATTGCGCGCATATTGATATTCGCCCGCAGCGATCCAGCAGCCGGCACTGGCCAGTGCATGGCTGCGCCGCGGCGTGCGCGCCTCGCCGGCGAGCCTGGTCTGGCGCTCGGCCAGGGCGGCGATGACCTGGCGGTCGGCCGCGATCGTCGGGTCGGTGATGCGCGTGGCCACGGGCGCCAGCGTGCCCGGTGCGCCGCTGCGCGGGGCCGGGCCGGCGCAGGCGCCCAGCAACGCGGCCGCCACAAGTGCGAAGGCGAGCGCGAGCAGGCCGCGAGAGCCAGAGATCGGTTGCGTTTTCATCGGTCGGCGAAGCTCCCTGGTGCGGCGCAGCGCAGCGCCTGGGCCTGGGGTTGCTCTGGATCGCCGAGCAGGCGCATCCGCACCCGGCGGTTCAATGCCAGCGCATCGGCGTCGCCGGCGGCCTGCGGGTCGGTCGCAGCGCAGGCCTGAACCTGCAGCCGCGCCGGGTCGATGCCGTCGGCCACCAGGAGGTCGCGCACCGCTTGCGCGCGACGCTGCGACAGGGCCAGGTTGGCCGCGCTCGCACCGCGCTCGTCGGCATGGCCGGTGATGGCCAGCGTCGCCTGCGGCGCGGCCTGGAGCCGCCGCGCGATGCGGGCCAGCAGCTCGCGCTCACGCCCCCCCAGAGTCGCCGAGCCGGCGTCAAAGTAGACCTGCGGGTCACGCCGGATGGCGGTCAACCGGTGCTCGTCCCGCGCTGGCGGCGAGTCGACGCTCACCGCGGGCGCGGCCAGCATCGGCGCCGGCGCCACCGGGTTCGCCGCCGGCTCGGCGCGACACGCGTCGGCGCTCTCCCGCGCCTGGCCGGCCAGGCGTTCGGCCGCCTGCACATAGGGGCGCGCATCGCGCCAGCCACTGGTCGCGTCGAAGTGCCCGGCCATCACCAGCATCACCTCGAACTGCGCCAGGGCGCGTTCGGCGCAGCGCAGGCCGGGTTGCTGTTTGATGCGCTCGGCGCGTTGCCAAAGGTCGTCGCGCAGGCGCCGGGCGCTTGGGAGGAGCGGCGTGTCGAGGCCAATCGCAGGGTCGCCGGACTGCAGGCGCGACAGCAGTCCATCGGCCTGCCGCAAGGTCGCGATGAGCACCGGCCCGCGGTCGCCCCGGTGGTAGGCATCCTGCGCCGCGTCGACCCAGGCCTGTGCCTTGGCGAAGTGGTAGGAGGCCAGCGGATGTCCGCCGGCGTTGAAGGCACGAACCCGCTGCTCCATCTGGTCGAGCAGCCGTTGATCGACGCCGCCTTTTGGGTCGGGCAATTCGGCATCGGCGCTGCCGGCGCAGAGCGCGAGCGCGGCCGCGATGGCCAGGGCGCTCTGGCGCAGTCGGTTCTTCATGGCGAGCAATTTCATGGGCGCGGCGAAGCCGTGTTGTTGACGCGGGCGTCGCCGGCGCCGAACAGCGTCTCGTCGAACTTGAAGCGCAGCCGCAGGAAAGCGCCACGGCCGGTGTAGTCGGCGCCCGCGAGGTCGGGCTCGGAGTAGCCGAACAGGTTGTAGCCGGCCGACAGCCACAGGTTGTTGGCGAGCAGGTAGCCGGCTTCGACGCCCAGCCCGGCCTGCCATGCGCCGCCCGCGCCGCGCAGCAGGCTGAGCTGCACGCCGGCGTCCCATTTCCAGTCGATGTCGTAGGTGGCGCGCGCGCCCACGGCCTGCAGGTTGTAGCGGCTGGACAGGCCGTTGCCGCGGTCGGTGGCCCATTTGGCGGCGACCCGGCCGGACAGGATCAGCGGCTTGCTGTATTGCAGGTTGGCATGGCTGGAAAGAATGGTGGCGCTGTGCGCCAGCGTTTGCGCCGGGTTGCTGCTGTCGCGCTCGACCTTGTGTTCGATGCGGGCCAGCGCATTCAGGCGGTCGGTGTCGGTGTCGCGATAGGCCAGGCCGAGCTGCACCCGGTTGGCCATTTGCGCGCCGGCCAAGGCCCCCTTGTTGCGGTTCAACGTGAAGACCTCGCGGCCGAGCACGGTCCAGTCGCGGCTCAGCTTGTTGGCCACACCCAGGGTGCCCAGCCATTGCTCGCTGGCCGTGGAGGTGCGGTACTCGACCCGGGTGCTGCCCTTCCACAACGGGTCGGCGGTGTAGTCGACGCCGGCGCCGACGGCCAGCGATTCGTCGCCGCCGGCGCCGGCCAGCGCATGGATGCGCTCCAGGTTGGCGTTGACGCCGAGCCCGTCGGCCAGTTGCCACTTGTTGCGCAGGCCGAAGGCGGCCTCGGCCTCGCGGCCACCGAGGGCGTCGCGCAGCCGGTATTCGCTGAACAGGTGGCCGTCCGCGGTGGTGGCGGTGTCGATGCCGAACACGGTGGCGTTGCGGCGCGTGGTTTCGTTCAGCGCGTAGGCGCTGCCCAGCGACGAGATCAACTCGTGACGGCCATACAGGCGCGTGCGCTGCGCCAGTTGGTAGTCGCCACCGATGGCGGCGATGCGCTTGGCCGCGTCGCTCACGTCCTGTTCGTATTCGCCGAACAGCTTGAACTCCGGCGTGAGCTTGCCGGTGAGCTTGGCGCGCAGGCTGTCGACCTCGGTCTGCGCCGTGGCGCTTTTGTCGACCGAATGGCGCGCGCCGGCCTCGACCTTGAAGGTGTCGTCCAGGTTGTGCTCGACGCCGGCCAGCACGCCTTCGCGGCGGGTGTTGCCGAGCTTGTCGACGCTGCGGATCGCCTCGGCCTTGAACGCTGTCTTCGGCCCGACTCGCAGCGCGAGCCTGGCGCCGGCCTCGTCGCGGCCGCTGGCCCGCGGCGCCGCCGGGTTGTTGAACGCGGTGTCGGAGCGGCCCGCGTAGACGCGCGCCTGCAGCGTGTCGCCTTCGTGGCGCAACTCGACGCGCCGGGCCTCGCCGGTGCCGCTGCTCTGGCGGTCGATCTGCGCGACCTCCGCGGTGATGAAGGTTTTCTCGGCCAGCTTGACGGTCGCGTTGACGCTCTTCAGGCGGGTGCGGTCCTGCGGGTTGTCGTCCTGGACGATGGCGCCACCGAGTTCGACGTTCTCGGACACTTTGGCCTGGCCGTCGGCGCCGTAGACCCAGAAGGCATCGCCGCCCTGCTCCACCTCGTAGGTCATGCGGATCGAGTTCGGGTTGAAGTTGGCGTCCAGCGTGGGCACGGCGGCGCGAAACACGATGCGCCCGGTCTGGGCCTCGAAGTCGTAGTCGGTGAACCGCGTCATCGTCACGGTCTTGAGCACCAAGCCGCTCTGGTTGCGGTCGCGCGTCAGGATCTCGATTTTTTCGCTGTTGGCCACCAGCGCGCGTCCCTGGATCACATACGGGCCCGAGATGCCGCGCGCCGGCAGTTCTTCGACCCCCTGGCGCGTGCTGTCGCGGCTGGCGAAGGCATTGACCGCCACCCGTGCGTTTTCGAAATGCTCCTTGACGCCCGTCAGCGAGCGGTTGTAGGCGCCGAGCTGGCGCGCCTGGCTGGCAGACGCGGTGGTGTAGTCGCCATACAGCAGGTAGCTCTTGTGGTGGTCGATGCGCACGTACAGGCGGCTGGTGCTCTGGGCGTCGAAACCCTTCACGGCCGAGTCGCCGTAGACGGGATAGAACTGGTCGGGCTGGATGTCGCGGAACAGCCGCTCCCGGGTGTCCTTGTCGGAGTCGAAGGCCAGGGTCAGCAGGGTTTCGCCCTTGACCTTGCCCTTCAGGAAGAACGCGGCGCGGGCGCCGGCGTCGGTCCTGGCGTCGGCGCTCTGGCGCGAGAAGTGGCGCAGCTCCTGCTCGAAGCCGTCGGTCGCGCGCGCCGGCACCAGGCTGCCGCGGCTAAGGCTGCGGCGGTTGAGCACGCCCTCGATGACGCCGGCGCCGATCAGCGGGCGCAGGTCGGGCGTGAAGGCCAGCGTGTCTTCGGCCTTGAGCAGGCCCGAGCTGACGCGCACCAGCGCGTCGCCGGGCTCCTGCGGCGGCAGCAGTGAAAACTCGGCCTGGCCGCCCTCGACGAAGACCTGCACGCCGGGCTCTTTGGCGTCGAGGTCGACCACGTCCCAGCGACCCAGGCTGGACTCCAGCGTGACGGGGGTGCGCACCGTCACCGGAACGCCGGTGTCGTCCTGCAACTTCAGCACGATCTTCGCGGGCGTGTGGCCGTCGGCGGCTTGCGCCCGGGCCGGCAGAACGAGCTTCAGGCGGCCGAGCTTGTCGGGTGCGATCACGCGGATCGACTGGCTGCCGCGAAGATTGCCGAAAGGGTCCAGCGCCACCAGCTCCAGCGTGTTCGATCCGGCCTTGAGGTCGACGCCCAGGTACTCCCAGACCTCGAGTTGGCGCTCCGCCAGAACGGCCTTGCGGCCGACCCGGGCGGACCCGAGTTCAAGCCCGTTGACCTTGAGCAGCAGGCGCCCACCAAGCTGGCCCTTGACCAGGACCTGGGTTTGCGCATACGCCAGCGTGGCGGCGTCCTTCAACAGCACGAAGCCCGGGATGTTGTCCAGCTCGGGCATGAGCTGGTCGAGGTCGACCGGCGGTGCGACGTTCACCGGCGCAGCCGGCGGGCCGGGCGGGCTGCTGGTCGGCGCCAACACCGGTGTGAACGACGGCACCCGCAGGTCGCCGCCCAGCAGGCCGGCGGCCGGCAGCGCCTTGATGTCGCCCAGCGTCGGCGCCTTGCCGTCGGCGGCAATCCTGGCGGCGAGTTGCTTGTCGGTCTCGGCCACGAACACCGCGCCCTTGTCGCGGCGCGCGAACACGGCCTTCAGGATCTCGGGGGTGCACGAGCCTTCGGCGAAGTTGGCCTTGTGCAGCTCGCCGTTCTTCAGGTCGACGAAGCGGCTGCCGGCATCGCCGGCGTTGCGGTTGCCAAGCACGACCAACTCGGAGCCCGCGGGCATGCTGGTCATGTCGAGCTTGAGCACATGGCTGCGCGGCGACAGGCCGTAGAAGCTGTACTTGCCTTCGCTGTCGGAGACGACGAAAGTGCCGTCCTCCAGGTACACGCGCACACCGGGGATGCCGATCTCCTGGGCATTCTGGACACGGTCACGGTTGCACTCGACGAACACCTTGCCATTGACAAAAGCCTTGTCGCTGAACACGCCCCCTTGCACGACGACACGGGCCTGCGCCGTCATCGAACTCAGCGCACCGGCGCTGGCCTGGACGCGGTTGATGCCGTCGCCCTGCAAGGCACCGACACCGACGCGAACGCGGTAGCTGATCGCGTAGCTCTCACCGGCACCGAGCGGCGGCAGGTTCGCAAAGCGCAAGGTCGGGCCACTGCCGCCCAAGGGGTCGGCCAGGGCCTGGCCGTTGCGGCGCGCGCTGCCGGCCTGGTAGCTGAAGCCGGCCGGCAGGTGGTCGGTCAGGCTCACGGCGCCGGGCACAACGACGGTGGTGGAGTTGCGCACCTGCACCGTGTAGTCGACAAAGTCGCCCAGCTCGACGGTGGCGCGCGACGCGGTTTTCTGGATGAAGATGGCCGACGGTGGCAACGGGTCGAGCGGGATGTGGTTGTTCACCACGTCGGGGTCGCCGGCGTGCAGATTGAACGCCAGGTAGAAGGGGAAGGGCTGGCCTTCGGACGGTGGCCCGGGCTGCGCCTGCACCGGCAGCACGCCGTTGGCGTCGCCCAGGCCGGTCGGGTCCAGGCAGTGGTTCACCGACGCCGGACAAGGGCCACGGCTGGTTGATGCCGGCAACAGGCCGGTCGCCGAAAAAGCCAGGTAGCCGCCCGGCGCAACGACCTCCAGCCGGTACACGCCGACCGGCGCGCCGGGGCGCAGCAGGTACTGGTAGAAGCCGGACGCGCCGGTGACCTGGCTGAGGTTGGTGGCGCCGCCGAGCAGGTGCGCGTCGGCGACGAATCCGGCGGGGCCCTGCAGCGTCAGCCTGGCGCCGCTCACCGGCAGGCGCGTCTGCGCGTCGTAGACCACGCCGGAAGGGTCCAGCGGCAGGCTTTGCTCGACGGTGGTGCGGCCCGCGCTGAGCCTGAGGTTGCGCAGCCAGCCGGCGTCGACCGTGGCGTTGGACACCGGCGTGCCGGCCTCGCCATCCACCGGGTTGGCGTACAGCGCACCGCTGGCGAGGTCGACAAAACGGATCATGTAGTCGTCACCCGGCTCCAGCCCGTCGATCGTGTAAAAACCCTTTGAGGCCTGCCCACCCGCCGCGCCGGACAAGGCCGACTTGACGACGACGGGGCTGCCGTTGACGCTGCGCAGCACCTCGACCCGCCAGCCATCGAGCAAGGCCTCGCCGGCGTCGTAGCGGTGGTTGTGGTTGCTGTCGAGCCAGACCCGGCCCGAGACCGCCGCGGGCAGGCCGACCATCGCGCTGGCCGTGCTGGCATTGTTGCCGCCGTTGCCGACCGACTCACCGCCGCCCACCACCGACGCGGTGTTGGTCACCGGCTGGGTGGCCGCCGCGGCCGGCGTCGAGACGGCCACGACCAGGGTCAACCCGCTGGCGGCAGCTTGCGGTGCAAGCACCTGTTGGGTCGTGCAAACCACCGTTGCGCCGTTGGCGCCGCAGGCCCAGCCAGCGCCGCCCGAGCCCTGGGCCACATACGTCATGCCGCTCGGCAGGGTGTCGATGACGCTGAATGTCCCAACGCTCGCCGCGTTGCCGTTGTTGCGCACCGCAAGGCGGTAGGTCCCATTGAAGCCGGCGGTGAAAGGCCCGCCCAAGGCGGTCTTGGCCAGCACCAGGTCGGGCGAGGTCGGCGCGCCCTGCACGTTGTAGGTGGCCCGGTTGGTGGCGACCGACTGCTCGGTCGTGCCGTCGAAGTAGCCGACCCGGGCGACGTTGTCGGTCTGCGCGACACCGACCGGCAGGCCGGCGCCGATGTCGACCAGGAAACTGAGCGTCTGGGTGTTGTTCGGTGCCAGCGACGCGATCGACAGGCCGAGCCGCGCGGTCGTGCCGTTGATGTTGGCCGCGTAGTCGGTGCCGGCCGGGTCGCCACCGGGCGCGTCGGTCAGCGGCAACTCGTTCCAGCGCGCGCTGCCGGGCACGTAGAGCATGCCCGTGGTGTTGAACGCGGGGGCGGCGCCGACGCCGCCGATGACATCGTCGACCATTAAGCCGGTCGCGGTCGCGTTGCCGGTGTTGGTGTAGGTGACGGTGACCTTGACGTGCGCGCCGAGGTTGTTGAAGGGCGACGGCCCGCTGACCACGTTGAGCGACTTGGCGGCGACGACGATGGCGCTGTTCGAGAGGACGGCGCTGTCGGTGTTGAATTGCGCCGGCGCCGGCACCACGCCGGCGCTGCCCTGCGCGCTGACGGTCAGGCGGTCCTGCTGGCCGACGCCGGCGGCGCCGGGCACCACGCCCGCCGCCACGAAGCGGAACGCGGCACCCGGCGCCAGCGGCCCGGTGGTGGCGAGCGGCAGGTTGTTGTCGGGCCGGCCATCGGCGTCGGCGTCGGCGTAAAGGTTGAGCGCGGAAAAATTGAAGCTGCCGGCAAAACCATCGGCCACTGCCAGGCTGAAGCTGTCGGGGCCGTTGCCGGTGTTGGTCAGCACATGCGGGAAGTAGGTCGTCTGGCCGGGCGCCGCGAGCCGCGTCTGGCTGCTCGTGAGGGTGAAGCCGCCGACTTGTTCGACCCGGGCTTCGACGAGGTTCGAATAGACCACCGGCAGCGCCACGTTAAGCGCGTCCTTGTAGGTCGCCGACGCCTGGTTGTTGACCAGGCTGCCGGCAATCGGCGCGGCGGCCTGCAGGGCCGTGCAGGCCAGCATCAGCACCGATGCGGCCGCCCATCCGACCGCCGGTCGGAACAGGGACTTGCTGAACAGCGCGCGCAAGGTCATGGGTTGTGGGGGACAGTTGATTCGGTTTCCGCTGCGCTCACGCCGGGTCAGCGCAGCGGAAACCGGGAGGGCATGCCTCCCGGTGCCTGGAAGGCCGAGCGGCTGCGCCGCCCGGCCGGGTGCGTCTCTCGTGCGACCCGCTTACTGGTCGATGCGAACGCAAAAACTCAGCGTGGCCTGCGCCGCGGGCGCCAGCGCTCCGAGCGTGGCGCTGACCGTGCCGACCGTGCCATCGGCCGGCGCCGTGACCGTGCCCTGGCTGACCGTGGCGGCACACGCCGGCGCGGTCGACGAGAGCTTCGTGCCGCTGGGCGTGGCATCCGACAGCACCATGCCCGAGACCGAGGCGGTGCCCTCGTTGATGGCGGTGATGCGGTACTTGATGCAGGCCCCCGGCAACGCGCCGGCGTTGATCAGGGCTTGCGAGTAGCCGGTTTCGGCGCCGTCGCAGTTGGCGTCGAGCACCTGCTCCTTGACCAGACGGATCTGGCCCGCGATCACCGAGGTGGTGTCCTGCGCCGCGACGGCGCCGGGTGCCGCCACGCCGTTGACGGCGCCGCTGATCGTGGCGGTCACGGTGCTCAGGTCGACTTCGCCGATGGTGGCCGACCCCGAGGCGAACACCTTGACGAAGATGCGGGTCGATTCACCCAGGTCGAGTCCGGCGCCGCTGCCCACGGTGATCTGGCTGAGGTCGGTCAAGACCGGGTCGGTCGCGTCGAGGATGCCGTTGTTGTTGGCGTCCCAGTAGACGACCGAATTCCAGCCCGCCAGGCCGTCGGCGCGCGACACGGTCACGTTGCCGGCGACCGTGCCTTCGCTCACGTTGCCGGCATTCGCCAGGGTGTGCGAATAGACGATGGTGCCGCCCGGGAACACCTGGCCGGCGTTGTTGGGCGTGAGCGTGATGGCGCGCACGGTGTTGACGACGATCGCGTCGAGCTTGCGGTCGACCGCGCCGGTGGTGGAGGACCGCGCCCGGAAGTAGATATTCACGCCGGGCGCCGGTGTCGCGGCCGCCGTGGTCGGCACCGTGACGACCGCGCACACCGTGGCCACCGCACCGGCATTGACGACACCGGCCGCGGTGATGATCGGGCCGGTGGCCGAGCAGTCGCCCGCGCCGCCGCTGGCGTCGGCGCGGAAGCTCACGCTCCAGCCGGCGGGCAGGGTCAGCGCCGCGAAGCTGGCGTCGGTGCTGGCGTTCAACTGATAGGTGTCGGCCACGGCCGAGGTGTTGTTCACCTTGAGCACGAAGGTGCTCGACGCGCCCGGGTTGACGTTTTGCGTCGTCACCGGCAGGGCTTCCGGACCGGCGCCCGCGCCGACCGTGTTGGCGGCGCCGTTGCGCAGGTCGACCGTGCTGGCGGTGATGGCGGCCAGGGTGTCGGTCACGCTGTCGCTGACGGTCGGGTTGAACACCGAGGTGGCGGTCGTCACCGCGCTGACCGGGGTGGCGCTGACGGCCCCGGACGGCAACACGGCGCGCACGATCACGTGGTAGTTGGTGCCGGGTGCGATCGGGCCGGTGTCGGGGATGCCGTCGCTGTTGGTGTCGACCAGCGGCGTCACGCCGTCGGCCTTGAACAGCAGGAACGAGGTGCCGGCGGGGAAGCTGCCCGGCGCGACCGTGATGTTGAACGCGTCGACGCCGTTGCCGTTGTTGCTGACGGTGTTGTCGAACACCACCGTGGCGCCCTGGCTGACGGCATTGACGTTGACGATGTCGTTGGCCGCCGAGGCGTCCGTGGTCGAGCCCAGGTCGCTGGCCACCACGGCCGCGTTCTGCAGCACGTTGTAGGTCGCGGTGTTGGTCGGTGCGGCGGCGGTCGGCGTGGCGCCACCGGCACCGTCGGGGTCGTAGCTGAAGTTCGCGGTGTTCGCGGTGTTGGCGGTGCCGGGCACCACACTTGAATTCACGTTGACCCGAAAGCTCACCGTGCCCGTGTTGTTGGGCGCCACCGAACTGATGATGGCCGTGACACGCCCCGCGGCGGTGACGCCGAAGTCATAGGCCATACCGGCCGGGTCTCCGGCGGCGGCGTCGCTCAAGGCCGTCCCGCTCCACAAGGCGCTCCCGGCGACGTAGCTCATGCCCGCCGTGGCGCCGCTGCCGATCAGGTCGGTGATGGTCACCGCGGTGGCGGTGCTGTTGCCGGTGTTGGTGTAGGTCAGGGTGATCGTGATCGCGCTCGTCGACGGCGACGGACCCGAGGTCTGGCTCAGCGCCTTGGTCACGTTGATCACGCCATTGCCGGTGACCGTCACCGAATCCGTGTTGGTCACGGGCGCAGCGGTGCCGCCGGCCGGCGTCACGTCGGTCGCGGTCACGCCGATGCTGTCGGTCTGGCCGTTGGTCGCGGCACCGGGAACCCCGCCGGCGACGACGAACTTGAAGACGCCACCGGCCGCAAGCGCGTCGGTGCTGGTGATAGGCGTGCCGTTGTCGGGCACGCCGTCGCCGTTGGCGTCGGCGAAGATCTGCACCGAGTTGAAATTGAACCCGCCCGCCACATCGGCGGTGGCCAGGTTGAAGGTGTCGGTGCCGTTGCCGGTGTTGGTCAGGGTGTGCGGGAAGTACACCGTCTGGCCGGGCGCCGCGGGCTTGCTCTGGTCGGCCACCAAGGTGAAGCTGGACACCTGCTGGACCACGGTCTGCACCGTGTTCGACGTGGCGATGCGCTGCACCGCCGAACCGTCGGTGTAGGTGGCCGAGGCCTGGTTGCCGATGACCGAGCCCGCGGCGGGAGCCGCCGCGTGCGCCGCCGTACCCAGGACTGCGCTGGTGCACAACCCCCAGGCGAGCGACAGGACGGCGTGGCGCCAGCGCGCCAGTCCGTCCGGGTTTCGAGTTGCTTTCATGACGATGACCTTTAGAGGGTTTGAGTTGACGATCCGAGATAACCAGGGCCCGCGGCGGGACGCGGAACGCGCGCAAGAGCCAGCGCCGGCCGCCCCGCGGCGACCGACGGTTCAAAAAAAAGTGTGAAGACTGACGTTTGCGCTAGCGCGCTGGCGTGCCCGTCACCGGGGCGGCCAGCGCCGCGGCGTCGCTGTTGACGCGCATCCGCGCCGTGAAGCGGCTGCCCTTGCCGGCACCCAGCGCAGCGGCGCTCCAGCGCAGCGAGCGGTACTCCGCCAGCGGGACGAGCTGCTCGACCTCGCGGCCGTCGGCGCCCTTGACGCGGCGCTTGAGCGGAATGGCCTGGTAGGTCTTGCCGTCCAGACTGGCGCGCACCTCGCCCGGGCGGGCACTGTCCGGCAGGAACTCGAGACCGGCCGGGATCGGCAAGGTCACCTCGAGCGCGCGCGCCGATTCGTCGCCTTTGTTGCGGTAGTCGACGCGGTATTCGATCACGTCACCCGGCTTGACCGTGTCGGCCGGCTCGACCGATTCCCGGCCATCGGCGCCCGCCACGACCTTCACGCCGACCATCTGGCTGACCACCTCGGCGCGGGCCTGCGCGCCCACTGCAAATGCCGCGCCAAGCATCAGAATCACGCCCTGAATCAATTTGAATATTTTCATATACGTACCTTGTTGTGACATGAATGCCCCACCGGGGACGGTCGTGCCACGGCGACACGCTTGGGCGGTTTCGACCGCTTCAAACGCACGTGGGCCCGGCGCGTCGATCGGCGTGACGGTTGGGTAAGCTTGTGTTTGAGTCAACGCCCGGTCGGGGAATTGACGTCGTGTTGCGGGGCTCCGGTCAACCCAGGACCCCGACGTCGCCTGGCAGTCACCCATCCTTTTGGGACACGGTGGCGCTGGCAAATGAGGCGTTGCGGGCGATCCAAGTTCTCGCGAAGGCGGCTTCCAGTCCATATTTTGGAAAGACCCTGTTAAATTTCTTGGACGTGGCCCAGTGCTCATCCTTGCCCAGAAATTTACGCCCCCGAAGCGCGCTTCAAACGTCGATAAGCGGCCTGAAAAGCCGCCAGATCAAAAGACTGCGAGGCTGGCCCGGCCGCGGCAGAACCGTGGGCCTACCTGAAGGACATCCTCACGCGCATGCCCACGCAGTTGAACAGCAGGATCGAGGAGTTGCTGCCCCACCGGTGGCAGCCTGCCGGCTGAGCTCGACCACAAGCGCCGCGCCGAAACGGTCGCCGATCGACCGAAAACGAAGACGCTCAGCACGACGGCGCTGAGCCAGCGCACGGCAAACACCATTGCCTTCGCCAAAGCCGCATCCACCATGTTCGCCATGGACGCGATGCTCAGCCACCGGCCAGGTCATCTCAAGATGCCGCGGCCAGACGCATACACCTTGTCGACGGTCAGGTGGTTGAAGAGTTTGTCTTTCACCGCGGACCAGCTTGCAGTGGCTGATCCCGGGTGCGCGAGGAGCGCCGGCTGGCCTAGCGTTTCAGTAAGAGGCTTTGCGGACTGACACCGAAAGTCTTCTTGAAAGCGCGGCTGAAGTGTGAGAAATCCGAGAAGCCGCAATTCATCGCGGCTTCGGAAACCTTCCTCACCGAGCCCTGCGCGAGAGCGCAATAGCTTGCTTCCAGACGTTTGTGCCAGATGTAGCGCATTGGCGAGGTGCCATGTGCGGCGACTCGCTGGCTGCGGGAATGCAGTGCTGGCAAACGACATCTCGCCAATATTCAAACCGATCGGACTCTTTGACTGCGGTTGTCGAGAAATTGAATGCCACAGTCCCACCTCCGGACGTCATTTGCTCAGCTATGCCAATCGTCCAAGGACACGATCAGCGCCCAACGATACACCATGTGTGTGCAGGCTCACGAAGGATGAGCGCCGCTAGACGAGTGTTACGACCCGCGCAAATTTCGAGCCGCTGACCCACCCTATCTAAGGGCGAACAGGGCGGTGTGTCCCACGGCAATTTCGACGGTACTCGCACCCAAGGCAATGCCGGACGCCAGGGTGCCGAGCGAGCATCGAGGACGCCAAGAACAACGCCGCCAGTGGTGTGCGCTGGCGGCGTGTGCGGTCGGTGAAGGGACTGGCTTCAGAAGGGCGGATCGTCCAGGTTCAGGCCGCTGTCGGAGTCGATGAGACTGTCACCGCACAGGTCTTCGTAGAAGCGATGGATCTGATCGCCGTAGCGGGCCTCGAAGAGGTCCAGGACGTGATGGATGAAGTCGTGGATTTGCACGACGGCATCGTCGCCGAGTCCGGGCATCGGGATGTGCGCGGCGGTGCGGTGGTCAGTGCGATCTTCGCTGGCGAGCGCCTCAGGGGCTGGCTTCATTGCAACTCCGCGATGGCTTGCTGCACGATCTCGTCGGGCAGATGGTTCAGGCCCTTGGGCACGGCCAGACGCATGGCGGTGCACAGGATGCGGCCGGCCTGCCGGGGCAGGCCCTTGGAGGCCTGGCGCAGCAGCTCCAGCCCCGAGTCGGCGAGCAAGGTGTGCTGGCAGCCGGCGCTCTTCAGGGCGTGCCCGATCAGTTGCCCGAAGCGTTCGCGCTCCACGACGGGCTTGAGCGCCACGCGGACCTGGATGCGGCTGGCCAGCGCCGCGTACGGGGCCCGATCCAGGGTCTGGGCCAGGGCAGGATGGCCGATCAGCCAGACGCTGATGAGGTCGCGCGAATCGAAGGCGAAGTTCAGGAACGCGGGGAAGTCGCGGAAGAACTCGCTGGGCAGGTTCTGCGCCTCGTCGATGATCCACAAGGGCGTGACCTGGCGGGTGTCGACGAGTTCGTGCACGCGCTGCTTGATGTCGCGCCACAGTTGCGCGCGGCGGTAGCTCGGCTCCAAGCCCAGGGCGCGCGCCAGGCCGCGGTAGATGTCGATGCGGCCGAAGTCGGTCTCGGCTTGATACAGCACGAGGTAGCGATGCGGGTTCAGCGTGGCGGTGAGGCTGCGCAGTGCGGCCGTCTTGCCCACGCCGGGCTCGCCCGTGATCAGGCCGATGCCGGGGGACTGCAGCAGCCAGTCGAAGCGCTGCTTCAAGTGCGCCAGGGCGCCGTCGTCCCAGGGCTCGGTGAGCTCCTTGCCCAGCGGGGCGTGACGCAGGCCGAAGTGCTGGAGGTACATGTCATGCCCCCTTCGCGTCGTCGGCCTTGGCGCCGTGATACTGCCGATGGGCGATCTCCACCAGATTGGGCCCATCGCGCGGGGCGACGGCGGCGGCTGCCGGCTCGGGCTTGCGCCGCACGCGGCTGATGTTGGCCAGCGCGTCCAGCGCCGTGGCCAGGCCCAGCGAGCAGCCGGCCGAGTCCTCCACGCCCACCACGCGCTC
>JAYSVE010001013.1:0-14494 GCA_043718725.1 Methylibium sp. | reverse complement strand
GGTCGCCGGCGCGCACCAGCAGGCAGGAATCTCCCCGCGCGCGCAGGCGCTCGGCGAGCCGGTCGGCCAGGCCGGCGGTGTCGGCGAACACCAACCAGTCGCGCGCAGGCGGAACCTCGGCCGACGGGCCTGTCGGCGCCACCATCAGGGCGTTCAGCCCCAAGGCCCCGGGTTGCGCTGGATTGCCCGCGACGCAGTGCACCGGGCCGAAGCCGCATTCGCCGAGCAAGCGCAACCAGGCTTCTGTGGGCAGCGTCGGGTAGTCGGGTCGCAGCTCGCGATCCTGGAAGCACCACCAGCCTTCAGTGAGGCCCACCGTGAGGTCGAACCAGGCTTGCGGCGCCGTCGCCTCCAGCAGCACCAGCGCGCCGCCGGGGGCCAGCAAACTGCGCACCCGGGCGAGCGAGCGGCGCAGGTCACGGGTGGCGTGGATCACGTTGGACGCGATGACCAGGTCGAAGCCGGCATCGGCCAGGCCTTGGTCCCGCGGCTCGCGCTCCAGATCGAACACCTGGAACTGCATGAAGCGAAACGCGCCGAACCGCTCGCGCGCCCGCGCCACGAACGACGGGCCGATGTCGGTGAAGGTGTAGCGCACCGCATCGGCCGGCAAGCGCGGCGCCACATGCGCCGTGGTGCCGCCGGTGCCGGCGCCGATTTCGAGGATGCGCAACGGCCGCGCCGGATCGCGGCCCGGCACGGCCGCCGCCACCACTTCGGCCACCAGTCCGTTGAACAGGCGGGCCGGCGGCGAATCGCGGTAAACGCGTTCGGCGATCTCGGTCGAGCCACCCGGAAACAGCAATTGCAGCGGATCGCATTCGCCGCGCAAGGCCGCCGCGAGCTGCGAACCGGTGCGGCCGGTGAGTTCGAGTTCAGCGGCCAGCGGCGGTCGTGTCGCCGCGAACTCGGCCAGCGCGCGCGCCGGCTGCGCGTCGTTGAGCGCGCCTTCACTGAATGCACGCTGCACGACCCAGCCGGCGCCGTCGCGCGCCAACCCGCCGTCGTTGGCCAGGATCGCAAGCAAGCGCGCCAGCAGAGCATGGTGGCGCTCCACCACCTTCAACCGCACGGCCAACTCTGCGCTTTCGACATGCTCGCCGGGCACCGGCCGCCAGCCGAGGTCGTGCAAGGCCTGCACGATGAAGTCAGAACACAACCGGTCCAGCCGCGGCAGGCCGGCGTCGAATGCATCCAGGTTCACGGCGGCGCGCAGCCGTTCGACGGCCGCGAGGGCGGCATCGGCCATCACCTTAACGGGCAAGCTCAGCAGCGGCGCAGCGGCGGGCACTTCGCGCCACGCGACTTGGTACAAACAATCGTCGAGCACACGTTCGCCTTGCCGGCCGAGCGCGTCGGCCGTGGCGCGCTTGAGGCGCACGTCCAGCAGTTCGGCGAGCAGGTTGCCGTCGGCGTCGAACACCCACAAGCTGGCGCGCCGTGTCTCGCCGGTGAACGCCGGGTCGGCCACCACATGCGCCCAGCAGTGAAGCGCCGCGCGGCCGTGCCAGCGGTAGCGCCCGATCGACATCGGCAGGAACAGCGCGTCATCACTCTCGGCGCCGAGAGCCGCGGCCAGCACCTGCACACAACCGTCGAGCAGCACCGGGTGCAGCCGATGGGCAGAACGTTCACGTTCCAGCTCCGCGTGCAGAGCCACTTCGCCGAGCGCCTGGCCCGCGCCGCGCCAAAGCCGCCGCACCGACTGGAAGGCCGGCCCGAAAGCGAGCGAGCGCGCGGCCAGACTGGCGTAAAATGCTTCGCGGTCGACGGGCTGCGAACACAAGCGCCGCGCATTTTCCAGCCCCGGCGACGCGGTGATCGGACCTGCACCCGCTGCGGCGCCCACGTCCGCGCCCGCCGCAGCGGGCAGCGGCAGCCGGGCGGTGACATGGCAGGTCCACTCGTCGGCATCGCCGGCGTCTTCGGGCAGGCTGCACAGACGTGCCGTCACCGCGCCGTCGCGCGGCGCATCGAGCAGCAACTGCACGGTGCGCGCGGCGCCGGGCGCATCGGCCAGGCGCATCGCCGTTTGCAGCGTGACATCTTCCACCGTGGCGGCGTGCGCACCGAGGCGGTCGGTCGCGGCCGCCAGCAGCATTTCCAGGTAGGCCGTCGCGGGCACCACCACCTGCCCTTGCACCCGGTGCTGCGCCATGAAGCGCGGCGCGTCGGCGCCGATGCGGCTTTCGTAGACGCGTTGTTCGGTGGCCGAGCGGAGTTGCACACCCAGCAGCGGGTGCCCGCTGGCACGGCCGCGCGGCGCGCTGGCCCGCGTGGGGCGCGCGCTGAACCAGTGGCGCTCGCGTTGGAACGGGTAGGTCGGCAACTCGATCGGCGCGCGTGCCTGGCCGGCTTGCACGGCGCGCCAGTCGATCTCCGCGCCTTCGAGGTAAAGGATTGCCAGCGCGTCGAGCATCTGCTCGCGGTCAGGCCGGCCCTTGCGCAGCGAGGCCACCCTCTCAGGCAAGCCGCCCTCGAAGCCGTGCGCCAGGAACGCCAGCAGCGCCGGCTGCGGACCGATCTCGATGCACACATCGGGCCGCAATGCGGCCAAGCTGCGAACGCCATCGGCAAAACGCACCGCTTCGCGCGCATGGCGGCGCCAATAAGAGGGCTGGCGGATCTGGTCGCCCACCGCGAGCGCGCCGCTCAGGTTGGAGATCAGGCGCAGTCGCGGTGCCGCCAGTGGCAGGCCGGCGACGACCTGCTCGAAGGCATCGAGCATCGGCTCGACCAGCGGCGAGTGGAACGCGTGCGACACCGGCAGCCGCTGGCAGCGCACGCCGCGTTCGGTGTAAGCCGCGCACAACGCATCGACTTGCGCCGCCGCGCCGGAAACCACCGTCTGCTCGGGTGTGTTGACGGCCGCGATCGCGAGCACGGCCGAATGCGCCGCCACGCGCGGCGCGACCTCGGTGTGCGGCGCGTGAATCGCCGCCATCGCGCCGCCGGCCGGCAACTCGCCCATCAGGCGCGCGCGTTCGCAGACCAGGTGCAGCGCGTCGGCCAGCGACAGCACACCGGCCACGCAGGCCGCCGCGACTTCGCCGACCGAATGGCCCATCACGACCGACGGCGCGACGCCCCACGAGCGCCACAGTTCGGCCAGCGCGTATTCAACCGCGAACAACGCCGGCTGCGTGAACTCGGTGCGGTCGATCTCGCCGGCCGGTGTGTCGGCCGAAAAAAGCAGTTCGAGCAGCGGGCGGGCGAGCCGGCCCGCCAGCTTGTCGGCGCAACGTTGCAGCGCGTCGCGAAAGATCGGCATGCTGTCGAACAGGCCACGAGCCATGCCGGCGTACTGTGCGCCCTGCCCGGTGAACAGGAAGGCCACGCGCGGCGGATCGCGCCGCTGCAAGCGCGCCACGCGCAGGCCGGTTGCGGTGTCGCCGCGGGCGAGTGCATCGAGCCGTTCGCACAACTCGGCCACGCTGCACGCCACGATCGCCGCGCGGTGCGCGAACTGCGCGCGCCCGGTGTTGGCGGTGTGGCAGGCCGAGGCCAGCGACACCCGCGGCAGCGCGCGCAAGGCCGCCGCATGGCGTGCCGCCAGCTCGCGCAGCGCCGCTGGTTCGCGCGCCGACAGCACATAAAGCTGCGCGCAGCCATCGCCCGCATCGGCCACATCAGGCGCATCGGCGGCCGGCGCAACCGGCACTGCCGGCGCCTGTTCGACGACCACATGCGCATTGGTGCCGCTGAACCCGAACGAGCTGATGCCGGCCATCCGCCGCCCGCCGATCGCCGGCCACGGCGTCAGCGCGGTCGGCACGCGCAGCGGCAGGTCGGACCATGCGATGTGCGGGCTCGGCTGGCGAAAATGCAGGTGCGCCGGAATCGCCTGGTGTTGCAGCGCGAGCACGACCTTGATCAGACCGGTGATGCCGGCGGCCGCCTCCAGATGCCCGAGGTTGGTCTTGACCGAACCCAGCCACAGCGGCTGCGCGGCGTCGCGCCCCGGGCCGAACACCTTGCCCAGCGCCTGCACTTCGAGCGGGTCGCCGAGTTGCGTGCCGGTACCGTGAGCCTCGATGTAGCTCACGTCGCCCGGCAGCGCGCCGGCGCGCGCCAGCGCCTCGCGGATCACCGCCTCTTGCGCTGGGCCGTTGGGCGCGGTGAGGCCGCTGCTGGGGCCGTCCTGGTTGACGGCGCTGCCGCGGATCACCGCCAGGATGCGGTCGCCATCGGCCTGTGCATCGACCAGCCGCTTCAGCACCACGACGCCAGCGCCCTCGCCGCGCGCAAAACCGTCGGCGGCGGCGTCGAATGTCTTGCAGCGGCCGTCGGGCGCGAGCATGCGCGAATGCGAAAAGGCGATGAACAGGTCGGCCGACAGCATCAGGTTGGCGCCGCCGGCCAGCGCCATGCGGCATTCGCCGGCGCGCAAGGCCTGGCAGGCCAGGTGCACCGCGACCAGCGACGATGAACACGCGGTGTCCACAGTGAGGCTCGGGCCTTGCAAACCCAGCAGGTAGGAGATGCGCCCCGAGGCCACGCTGTGCGCGACACCCGAGGTGTAGTGCGAGTCGAGCAGCGCGGGGTCGCCGGTCTGCAAGATCATCGACGCGTAGTCGGTGCTGCACAGGCCGATGTAGACGCCGGTGGCCGACGTCGACAGTCGGTCCGGCGCCTGCGCCGCATGTTCGAGCGCCTCCCAGCTCACTTCGAGCAGCAGGCGCTGCTGCGGGTCCATGCCGTTCGCCTCGCGCGGCGAGATGCCGAAGAAGCCCGGGTCGAAGCCGTCGACCTGACCGATGAAACCGGCCTCGCGCACCGCGATGCCGCCCGGCACCTCGGTGTCGGGGTTGTAATAAGCGGCGATGTCGAAGCGATCACGCGGGATGGTCGACACCGCGTCGCGCCCGTCCTGCATCAAGCGCCAGAACGCGGCCGGGTCGTCGGCCCCCGGCACGCGGCAACCGATGCCGATCACGGCAATCGGCTCGCGCGCCGCGCCTTCGACCGCGGCCAGGCGGGTGCGCGCGGCCTCCAGCGCGAGGAAGGCGCGCTTCAAGGGCGAAAGCCCCTCGGGGGCGTCGACGGGTAACACGCCGGGTAACACGCCGGGTAACACGCCGGGCAACACGCCGGGCAACATTGCGGGATCGGGGTTCGGTGCGGTCATGGTGTTTCCAGCCGTTGCAGCAGCAAGGCTTCGATGTCGGCCTCGCTCATCGCCGCCACCTGCGCGGCATTCAACGGTGCGGCGTCGCGTGGCGCGGTGGGCGGGGCCGTCGCTCTGGACGGCGTTGCCGCAGCGGCCGGCGCCGCGCTGGCTGACCCCGGCGCTTCGCCGAGCACCCCATGCAGGTGCCGCGCCAGCGCTTCGATGGTCGGGTGGTCGAACATCAGCGTGGCCGGCAGCGGCTTCGCCAGCGCCAGCGTGGTGCCCAGGCGGTTGCGCAGTTGCACCGCCATCAGCGAGTCCATGCCCAGGTCCATGAAGCGGTCGTGGCGGCCGGGCGGCTGGCTTGCGTCCAGCCGCAGCACGCGCGACACGGCGTTGCGCACGACATCGCGCAACAGGTCGAGCTGCTCCGGCGGCAGCAGATGCCGCAGTTGCTTGCGCAGCCCGGCGGCCGACGCAGCCGTGGCCGCTGCCTCGGCCGGCGCGGCAGCGGCGGGCCCCGTCGCGGCCGCCTCCAGCGGCAGCGTCTCCGCGGCCTGGCCTTCGCCCGCCACCCACGCGGCGATCACCTTCTGGCCCATCGCTTCGGGAGCCGAGCCGGCCGGCGGCCAGGCCCCGGCTTCGGCGAAACCGGCGTCGCGCAGCGCGCTAATCCAGGTGCCGGCGGGCAACAGCGGGTTGTCGTGGCGCAGGTCGTCGTCGAAGAGTTGCCAGCCTTCGATCAAGCCGGTGGTCATGTCGAACCAGGCCAGATGCTCGGTCGACTCCACCAGCAACAACACGCCGCCGGGCGCGAGCAGGCCGCGGACCCTGCGCAGCGCGTCGCGCAGGTTGCGCGTGGCATGCACCGCGTTGGCCGCGATCACGAGGTCGAACGAGGCGGGCGCGAAGCCTTGGGCCGCCGCGTCGCGCTCGAGGTTGAACTCGGCGAAACGCACGAACGGGAAGGCGGCAAACTTGGTGCGCGCCGGGTCGAAGAAGGCCGAGGTGATGTCGCTGAACCAATACGCGGTGCGGGCAGGCGGGAACACCGGCATCAGCGCCGCCGAGGTGCTGCCCGTGCCGGCGCCGATCTCCAGCACACGCAGCGGCAGGTGCGCGCCGCGCGCCGCCAGCAGCGCTTCGATGCCGCCGGCCGCCAGCGCGTTGATGTAGCGCATCGGCGCCGACCGCTGGTAGATGCCCTCGGCCAACTCGAACGAGCCGCCCGGGAACAAGGTTTCGAGCGGGCTCTCGCGGCCGCGAATCACGTCGCCCAGCAAACGGCCGCAATGCTCCACGTAGGCCAGCATCGCCGGGTTGTCGGCCAGCGCGGCGCGGGTCTCGGCCTGGCACGCCGGCAGGTTGGGATCGGCGAGCGGCTGCACGCTGACGAAACGCTCGCCGTCAACCCGCAGCGCACCCTGCGCCGCCAGGCGTTGCAGCCAGCGCTCGATCAGGTGCTGGTACGACTCGCCGGCGCCCAGGCGCTCGCGCACCTGAGTCACGGTGGCGGATTCGCCTGCCGAGCTGAACACGCCGCCATCGCGCAGCACCGTCGCCGCATGCGCCACCGTGAGCCGCTCCAGCACCGCCCAGCGCTGGGCATAACCGGTCACGTCGACGCCCACCGGCGCCTGATCGGATTGCCGATCGAGCGCCGCGGCCAGGCGCCGCCAATGCTGCGCAGTGGTGTCGCCGGTGGCACTCGGCGCGCGCGGCGCCCAATCGATCCAGTGGCGGCGATGCTGGAAAGGCATCAGCGGCGCGGCCACGCGTTGGCGCGAATGGCCACGGTCGAAGCCGCGCCAGTCGATCGCCGCACCGGCCACATGCAGGCGCTGCAAGCCGTCGAGCAAGTCGGGCCAGCCGGGCGCCTCGCGGCGCAACGACGGCAACCACTCGACCGGCTCGGCTGAATCAACACAATCGGCCGCCATGCCCAGCAACACCGGGTGCGGGCCGATCTCGATGACATGCGTGACGCCCTGCGCCAGCGCGCAGCGCACCGCGTCGGCAAAGCGCACCGGCGCGCGCATTTGGCGCAGCCAGTAATCGGCTTGGCTCAGCTCTTCAGGCTCAGCGAGCCGGCCGGTCAGGTTGGAGACGAAGGCACAGCGCGCCGGGCCGAACCTCAGTGCCGACAGCGCGTCGCCGAACGGCGCCAGCGCCGGCTCGATCAGCGCCGAATGGAAGGCAAACGACACCCGCAGCGAGCGGCAGCGCACGCCCTGCGCTTCGAGCTGCGCAGTGAAGGCGGCTAGCGCGCCGCGTGCGCCGCTGACCACCACATGCCGCGGGCCGTTGAGGGCGGCGATGTCCAGCGGCGTTCCCAGCGCGGCGAACGCGGCGAGTGCCGCGCGCACCTCGGCCTCGGGGGCGAACACCGAGACCATCGCACCGTCACCGGGCAAATCTTGTGTCAGCCGACCGCGCCGCACCAGCACCCGCAGCGTTTCTTCGAGAGGCAGGATGCCGGCGACGACAGCCGCCGCGTATTCGCCCAGGCTGTGGCCCAGCACCACCGCCGGCGTGATGCCCCACGAGCGCCACAGCGCCGCGAGCGCCACTTCAACGGCAAACAGCGCGGGCTGCGCCAGCGCCGTCTCGTCCAGCCGCGCGGCCTGGGCCGGATCGCCGAACAGCAATTCGAGCAGCGGCCGCTCGAGCAATTCGTCGAGCACTTTCGCGCAGGCATCGAGCGTGTCGCGAAACACCGGCGCGCCGCGGTACAGCGCCTGCCCCATGCCGTGGTACTGCGCGCCCTGGCCGGTGAACAGGAAAGCCACTTTCGGCGCCAGCGGCGCGGCAATGCCGGCCACCAGCGCCGGGTGCGGCGCCGCGTTGAGCCACGCGGCCAGGCCGGCGTCAATCTCGGCGGCCGACGCACCGCGCACCGCCAGGCGCTGGCCGAATCGCGCGCGCCCGGCATTCGCGCTGAAACACAGGTCGGCCAATTCAACCGGCTGGGCGAGCCGGTCGCGGTAGCGGCCCACCAGTTGGCGCAGCGCGGGCTCGTCGCGGGCCGACAGCGCGAGCAGGTGCAGCGGCCGTTCGCTGTCTTGTTCGCTGTCTCGTTCACTGACTCGTCCGCTTTCCGCCGGCGCGGAGGGCGCAACGACTTCCGGCGCCGCTTCGAGGATCACATGCGCATTCGTGCCGCTGAAACCGAACGAGCTGACTCCCGCGCGCGCCGGCCCGCCGTGCGCCGGCCAGTCGTGCAGCCGGGTCGGCACGCGCAGCGGCAGCGATGCCCAGTCGACCAGCGGATTGGGCTGGCTGAAGTGCAGGTGCGGCGGGATTTGGCGGCGGCGCAGCGCCGCGATCGTCTTGGCCACGCCGGCCAGCCCGGCGGCAGCTTCGAGGTGGCCGAAGTTGGTCTTGCACGAGCCCACCCACAGGGCCTGGTCGGCCGAGCGGCCGGCGCCGAGCGCGTTCGCCAGTGCCTGCAATTCGATCGGGTCGCCGAGCGAGGTGCCAGTGCCGTGGGCTTCGACATAGTCGATCTGCGCCGGCAACACGCCGGCCTTGGCCAGCGCGGCGCGAATCACGGCCTCTTGCGCCGGGCCGTTGGGCGCGGTGAGGCCGCCGCTGCGACCGTCCTGGTTGACCGCCGAGCCGCGAATCAGCGCCAGCTGGCGCTCGCCCGCCGCCCGCGCATCGCGCCGGCGGCGCAGCACCAGCACGACCGCGCCCTCGCCGCGGCCATAACCGTCGGCCGATGCGTCGAAGGTCTTGCAGCGGCCGTCGGGCGCCATCATGCGGGCCTTGGTGAAGGCGATGTGCGCGTCCGGCGTGAGGATCAGGTTCACCCCGGCCACCAGCGCCAGGTCGCACTCGCCGCTGCGCAGGCTCTGGCACGCCAGGTGCACGGCCACCAGCGACGCCGAACACGCCGTGTCGACCGCCAGCGCCGGCCCTTGCAGGCCCAGCACATAGGCCAGCCGCCCCGCCACCACGCTGAGGCTGCCGCCCGAGCCGGCATAGGCGTCGATGTGCTCGGGCGCACCGAACAGCAAGCGCCCGTAGTCGCCGTTGCCAACGCCGACAAATACACCGGTCTTGCTGCCGGCCAGGCTGTCGGGCGCGATGGCCGCGTCTTCGAGCGCGTGCCAGGCCACTTCGAGGACCAGCCGCTGCTGCGGGTCCATGCTGGCCGCCTCGCGCGGTGAGATGCCGAAAAACGCCGCATCAAAGCCGGCCACGTCGTCCAGAAAGCCGCCGGCGCGCGTCCACATCGTGCCGGGGCGGTCGGGGTCGGCGTCGTACAGTGCGCGCGCATCCCAGCGTTCGGCGGGGATCTCGCCGATGGTGTCCACGCCATTTGCCAGCACTTGCCACAGCGAGGCTTCGTCGTACACGCCGCCGGGCAGCCGGCAGCCCATGCCGACCACGGCGATCGGCTCGGCCACGGCACCCTCGGCGGCCTCCAGGCGGGCGCGCAGATCGCGAATCTCGAGCAGCGCGCGCTTCACCGGCGAGAGCGGCGTGGTGTCGTCGGTCGGGCGTTCTGTCATCGCGGGGCCTCGTGGCTCAGTTCGCGCAGCAATTGCGCCTCGGCTTCGTCTTCGCTCATCGCCTGGACGGCGGCCGACGTGTCGCGGATCGGCGCGCTTGCCGCCGGCGCGGGCTCGGCCTGCATGCCGGGCAGGATGGCCAGCAGTTGCCCGGTCAGCGCGTCCAGCGTCGGGAAATCGAACACCAGCGTCGCGGACAGGTTTCGATCCAGCGCGCGGCCGATGGCGTTGCGCAGCTCAACCGTCATCAGCGAGTCCATGCCCAGATCGCGCAGCGGCAGGCGCGGGTCGACCGCGCGCTCGGCCTGCAGGCCGATAACCTTGCGCAGCAAGGCTTCAAGCCAGCGTTGCAGCGCTTCGTGGCGCTGGTGCGCGGGCAGCGCCTGCATCTGCGCGAGTGCGTTCGGTGCGGCGACATCAGCAGCAGCGCCGTCGCCATCGGCCCGGCCGTTGCGCGGCAACACCTCGGCAAAAAACTTCGGCGCGCCTTGCGGGTGCGCCTTGCCGAGGTAGCCGCGCCAGTCGATCGGCAGCACCGAGGCCGACGTAGCGCCACGGTCGGCCAGCGCGAACATCGCCTCGATGCCGCGTGCCGGCACGATCTCGCCGATGCCCATCGCGGCCCAGCCGCGCGCGCCGTCGTCGCCGCGGCTGCTGGCCATGCCGGCACCGGACCAGCGGCCCCAGGCAATGGCGGTCGCCTGCCGCCCGGCCGCGCGCAGAGTCGCCGCGAGCGCATCGAGCGCGGCATTCGCGGCGGCGTAATTGCCCTGCCCCGGCGCGCCCAGCCAGGCGGCGGCGGCCGAGAACAGCACGAAGAAGTCGAGATCGCGATCCGCGGTGAGCGCGGCCAGGTTCAAGCCGCCTTGCAGCTTGGGCGCCAGCACGGTCTCGAAACGTGGCCAGTGCTGGCGCGTCAGCACACCATCGTCGAGCACCCCGGCGGCATGGATCACGCCGCGCAGCGGCGGCATGTCGCGTGCGCTGTCGTCCAGCAGTTGCCTCAGTGCGGAGAGGTCGGCCACATCGACCGCCGCACCGCGCACGACCACACCTTGCGCCACCAACTGCACGACGGCCTCCGCGGCCTGCGGCGACGGCGCGCCGCGCCCGACCAGCACCAAGTGCCGCGCGCCGCGCGCCGCCAGCCCCTCGGCCACGGCCAGCCCGAGCGCACCGAAACCACCGGTGATCAGATACGTCGCGTCGCCGCGCACCGGCCGGGCCACGGCCGGCGTGGCCACGTCGCGGCACAGCACCAGCTTGCCCATGTGGCGCGCCTGGACCATCATTTCGAAAGCGATGTGCGGCTCGCTCATCGCGAACGCGGCGATCGGCAACGGCGCGAGCTGCCCATCGTCCAGACGCGACAGCAGGCGCTTGAACAGTTTCGGCGCCAGGCCGGCGTCGCGCTGCGCGGCTTCGCCCAGATCGAACGGAAGGTAGCGCACGCCGGGGTGCTGCCGCGCCACCGCGTCGGTGCTCCAGATGTCGCGCTTGCCCATTTCCAGGAAACGCCCGCCCGGCCGCAGCAGCGACAGGCTGGCGCCGATGAAGTCGCCGGCCAGCGCGTTGAGCACCACATCGACACCCTGCCCGCCGGTGCGCGCGAGGATCTGATCGCGAAAGGCGAGGCTGCGTGAATCGAACACCTGCTGCACGCCGAGTGCGCGCAGGTGCTCGCGCTTGGCCGGGCTGCCTGCGGTGGCAAAGACCTCGGCGCCGAGCAACTGCGCCACTTGCACCGCCGCCATGCCCACACCGCCGGTGGCCGCGTGGATCAGCACGCGCTCGCCGGGCTGCAAGCTGGCCAAGTCCTCGAGCCCGTAGCTCGCGGTCAGGCAGGCGATCGGCAGCGCGGCAGCTTGCGCCGCACTCAGATTCGCCGGCCGCCGCGCAACGAAGCGCGCCGGAGCCAACACGCTGGTGCCCATGCTGCCGACCGCCAGCGCGAACACGGCATCGCCCACCGCAAGGCCGCTGACGCCCGAACCGACGGCGCTGACCACGCCGGCGCACTCGCTGCCCAGCGCCTCGACCCGGCCCGGGAACATGCCCACCGCGCACAGCACGTCGCGAAAGTTCAGGCCGGCCGCATGCACGTCGATGCGAACCTCACCGGGCTCGGGCCCGGCGGCGACATACGGCGTGAGCGCCAGGTCGTCGATGCTGCCCGGGCGCGGCGCGGTGATGCGGAATTCGCGCGCTGGCCGCAGCGCCGCGAGACGCGCAATCCAGCGTTCGCCGCCTCGCACGGCGATCTGGGTTTCGTCGGCGTCGAGGCAACGCAGCGCCTGCGCGAGTTGCGCGCCGGTGCAGGCCGCATCGGTGTCGATCAGGTAGCACCCGAGCGCCGGATGCTCGGCGCGCGCCACGCGGCCGAAACCCCACAGCGTGGCCGCCAGCGGCGACGCCGATTCGCCGCCGCGCACGGCTTGCGCCGCCCGGGTCACGAAACACAGTTGCGGCGGCGGGTCGCTGGCGTGTGTAGCGCAGCCTTGCACGAGGTGCAGTGCTGACGCCAGCACCGGTTGCAAGTCGGCCAGGCCGGCGCCGGCCGCGGGCTCGCCAGGCAGTGCCAGCGCCGCCAGGTGCACGATGTGCCGCGGCGGCCCACCGAGTACCGCGCTGAACTCGCGCAAGATTTCGGCCAGGCCGTGCGGCCCGTCGACGAGCGCGCCGATGGAGCGCCGCTCGACGGACTCGCCGCCAGCGCGCAAGGCGTCGGCCAGCGCCTCGCCCATCGAGCCTTGCTGGTCGAGGATCAGCCAACGCGAGCCAACCGGCAGCGCCTGCGCCTCACCGGCGCGCGGCCGCCAGGTGATCTCGTGGCCGGCCGTGGCCACGAGACCCTCGGCCACACCGGTCACGTCACTCGCCCGCACCCGTTCGAAGCGCACGCCTTCCAGCGTGGCCATCGCACGGCCGTCTTCGTTCCAGACCGACAGGTCAGCCACGCACACCCGCGCGTCGGGCGCCGCCGGCCGCAGCACCGCGTGGCACCACACGCGGTCGCTTGCCACACCATGGCGCACCAAGCGGGCCACCTGCGTGGGAAGCCACAGCGCACCGTCGGAGCGCGCCGACGGATCGTCGGCCACCGAGACGAGTTGCAGGCAACCGTCGAGCAGCACCGGGTGGATCAGGTGGCCGGCCGTGCCGGTCGTGATAGCGGCGCTGACCCGCGCAAATCCTTCGCCGGGCGCGCGGCCAATCGCATCGAGACTGCGGAACGCCTCACCGAACGGCGCACCGGCCTGCGCCAATGCGGCGTAGAACGCGCCGGCATCAACGCACTCGGGGCAACGCGCGCGCAGCGCCTCGGCGTCGAGCCCGGGCGCAGTGGCTGAGCCGGCGGCCGGCACCAGGCGGGCCGCGGCGAACGTCATCCATTGGCCGCCGGGCTGGCGCGGCGCGCGGCAGAGGTCGACCGACCAGCCGCCTTCGGCCAGCGGGCGCAGCACGGTCTGCACGGCGATGGCGGCGGCGTCGGCGAGCACCAGCGGCGCGCTGAGTTCGAGATCGCGCAGTTCGATCGCCTGTTCGTTGGCATTCGGGCGCGCCACTTCGCGCGCCGCGGCCAGCAGCATCTCCACGCTGGCGGCCGCCGGCCAAAGGCTGTGGCTTTGCAGGCGGTGATCTCGCACATAGGCATGCCGTGCATCGCCGGCGGCGGACTCGAAGATCACATCGGCGCTGGCCAGCGACAGCGGCGCACCCAACAAAGGATGCACCCAGGCCGCGGCCGGCGCGCTGGCGTGCGTGGCCGGAGGATCGACCCAGAAACGCGTGCGCTGGAACGGGTAGGTCGGCAAGTCCACCATCGCGCGCGCCGCGGCGCCGGCGGGGCCGCTCCAATCGTCGACCGCTCCTTGCACATGGAGCTCGCCGAGTGTGCCCATCAACATGCTCGCATCGTCGTGGCCACGCCGCAGCGATGGCAGCCAGGTAATCGGCGCATCCGTCAGCGCGCGCCGGCCCAGACTCGCGAGCACCGGACTCGGGCCGATTTCCACCGCGAGGCCGACACCGCTTGCCGCGACGCTGCGCAGCGCGTCAAAAAAGCGCACCGGCGTCTGCAACTGTTGCAGCCAGTAGGCCGGCGTGCCCCAGGCGGCGTCGGCGCGCTGGCCGGTCATGGTCGACACCACCGTGACCCGCGCCGGCGCGCAGACGATGCGCTGTGCCGCCTCGGCAAACGGCGCCAGCATCGGCTGCATCAGCGGAGAGTGGAAAGCGTGCGACACCGCGATGGGTTCGCAGCGCAAGCCCGCGGCGCGCAGGGCCGCGACCAGCGAGCGAACGGCGGCGGCGTCGCCCGACACCACGGTTTCGTCGGGCCCGTTGATGCCCGCGACGACCACCACACCATCGACCAACGCCAGACGTTCGCGCACCGTTTGCTCCGGCGCGAACACCGCCGCCATCGCGCCGCCAGCGGGCAACGCCTGCATCAGCCGACCACGCAGCGTGACGAGCGTGGCGGCGTCTTCGAGCGACAGCACACCAGCGCAACAAGCCGCCGCGAACTCGCCGACCGAATGGCCCAGCACCAGCGTGGGAGTCACGCCAAAGCTGCGCCACAGCTCGCTGAGCGCGAACCCGACTGCGAACAGCGCCGGCTGGGTGTGGCCGGTCTGGTCGAGCAAGCCAGCGTCGGACACGGGGTCGAACATCAGGTCGAGCAGCGAACGCCCGATCAGCGGGTCGATGACGGCGGCACAGCGTTGCAGCGCGGCTTGAAACACCGGGCTGGACTGCGCCAGGCGCCGCCCCATGCCCAGGTACTGCGAGCCCTGGCCGGTAAACAGGAAGGCCACGCCCGGCCGTTCGCCAACCACCCGCCCGCGCGCGATGCCGGCCTGGG
>JAYSVE010001012.1:0-2523 GCA_043718725.1 Methylibium sp. | reverse complement strand
TGATGAACACGGTTCTGGGGTCGGGTCGCTCCGGCAGGTCAGCAAAACTCTCGCGCAATTTGGCGATCACGCTGGCACTCGTCAGGCGCAAGAAGGTGTTGAAGGTCTTCTCCTGCTCCAGCGTCGTGACGACCGAGGTGGCGGGGTCGTGCGCCGCCACCTGTGGCAGCAGCGCTTGCGCCGCCAGGTTGTCGGGCTCGCGCGCCAGCGTGAACTTCAGGTTGTTTTCGATGTAGTCGTGGCCCGGGTAAATCAACGTGGTGTCGGGCAGCGTGGCGAGCTGCTCGGCGAAGGTGGTGAACATCTGGCCGGGGTCGCCGCCGTTGTGGCAGTTTCCAGCACCGGCGTTGAACAGGGTGTCGCCGGAAAAGAGCGCCGGCTGGTCGGTGTGCGAGCGCAGGCAGATGTGGCACAGCGTGTGGCCCGGTGTGTCCAGGCACTCCAGCTCGACATGTTTGCCGACCTTGATCACATCGCCCGCCTGGACGCCGCGGTCGAGGCCGGCAATGCGCGCGCCGGCGCGGTGGTGGGCGATGACCTTGGCGCCGGTGGCCGCCACCACGGCCGCGTTGCCGCCGGTGTGATCGTGGTGTTCGTGGGTGTTCAGGATCTGGGTGATCTGCCAGCCGCGCAGCTTGGCGGTGGCCAGGGTCTTTTCATGGTCCAGCGGGTCGATGGCCAACGCCTCGCCGGTGTCGGGGCAGGCGATCAGGTAGTTGAAGTTGCGGTAGGCGTTGCCGGTCCAGATGCGCTCGACGATCATCAAAGATTCCCCTGGCTTGCTGCGATCAGCGGCCATTGTAGAAAGGGAGCGCGTAGGCGCCGACCCCGGCAGACGGCGTCGCGGCCGGCCTGCCCTGCCCGGCGGCCGGGGCGATCAACGCTAGTCAGGCACATTCTGTGAAACACTGCGCTCCGGTCGCCGCGCCGATTCACCGAATCCGACGCGCCGCGACCACCCCCATTTGATCGAGGCGCAGACCGCATGATGGACTGGATGTTCAAGAAGAAACCGGAGTCGCCGGCAACCGCCGACTCCCCGTCGACCCAACCTGCCGGGCCCGAAGGGCCCAGGCCGGACGCCACGGCACAGGACATCGCGCTGTGGCAGGCGCGGCTGGAGGCGGCCACCGGCGACGACGCGGCGCTGCTCGAGGTGGCCAAGCAGGCGCCCACGATCGCGTTGAAATGCGCGGCCATCGCGGCGCTCGCCGAGGAAGCCGCCCTCAAGCTCGCCGAGCGCGAATTCCGCACCCATGACCGGCGCGTGCACAGCGCCGCCAAACAGCGCCTGGATGGCGCCGTGGCGCAGCGCCTGGCCCGGGCCGGCGCGGCCGGATTGATCGAATCCGCGACCGCCTTGCTGGCGGAGCCGACGATTCCCACCAACCGCCTGGTGGAGCTCGACCGCGCCTGGCACGCGCTCGACGCGGCCTTGCTGGACGAAGCTCAAAAAACCGAGTTCAACGCGGTGTCGAGCCGACTCACCGAGCTGACCCGGGAGCACGGCGAACACGCGCTTCAGGTCGAGCGCTGGACCCGCGCCGCCAGGCAGGCGCTGCAAGACCTGAACAGCGTCGAGGCCGACGTGGTGGCCGGGGCCCGCGAACGCGGCGAGATGGCCGCTGTGCTGGCGGCCGTGCAGGCGGCGCGCCAGAACCGGCCCGCCGACGCGCCAGCCGCGGCGTTGGACCTGACACTGGGCGAGGCGCTGCAGCAGTCCGCCCACATTGAAGCCCGGCTGGTTTTGCTGGAGCAGTGGCGGGCCGATGCCGCGCCGCCGGCTGTCGTCGAGGCGCCCCCCGCGGAGGCTGCGCTCGCTGCGACCGAACCCACCGAGGTGGCGCCGGCGACCGTCGCCCCGCCGCCCGAACCGCAGCAAGCCTGGCAAGCCTTGCCGCCCGTCAACAACGCAAAACTTGGCGCCGTGCTGGAGCAGCGTTTCGAGCAATGGCAGGCCGACCAGGCCGCGCTGCGCCAGGCCGGATCGACCGAACAGCAGCAACAGCGCAAGGCCGCCCGCCAGGCCGCCAAGCAAGAGGCCCGACAGGCCCGCGCCGAGTCGCTGGCGCCGTTGCTGCAACAGGCCGAAGCCGCCCTGGAGGCCGGCAACCTGACGCAGACCCACACCCACCTGTTGGCCATCGATGCGTTTGTCGGTGGCGGCGCCGCACCCGAGGCGCTGCGCGAGCGCCTGGGCGCGCTGCATGCCGAATACGCACGCCTGAAGGGCTGGCAGCATTGGGGCGGCGGGCGCGCCCGCGACGACCTGGTGCAAGAAGCCCAGACCCTGGCCAGCGCCACCGCCGCGGCGCTGGCCGACCCCAAGCAGGCCGCCAAGCTGCCGGTCAAGCAACTGGCCGATGCGATCGACGCCATGCGCCAGCGCTGGAAAGAGTTGGACCGCCTGGGCGGCGCCACCAGCCAGGCGCTGTGGAAGGATTTCGATGCGGCGCTGAAATCGGCCCATGGCCCGGTGGCCGCACACCTGGACGTGCAGAAGGCCCGGCGCCGCGACAACCT
>JAYSVE010001011.1:0-2525 GCA_043718725.1 Methylibium sp. | reverse complement strand
CTGCGCACCGTGTTCAGCAAGGATGCCGTGGTGGGCGACGGCAAGGTGATGCTCGAGCGCCGCACGGTCGCCACTGGCCTGACCGAATTTGACATGAGCGGGCCGCTGCAGGTGGAACTGCGGGTCGGCCCGGTGCCGTCGCTGCAGGTGGAAGCGGACAGCAACCTGCTGCCGCTGATCCGCACCGAAACCTCCGGTCCCGCAATGCGGGTATGGGTCCAGGGTGGCGTTCGCACCAATAACAGCCTGCGCATCATCTACACCACGCCGCAACTGGCACAGATTCGCGCTTCCGGCTCCGGACGCCTGGTCGCCAGCGGCTTTAGCGGCGGCGCGCTGACAATGACGAAATCAGGTTCCGGCGAGAGCCAGCTCTCGGGCAAGGTGGGAATCTTGAACATGCAGCTTTCCGGCTCGGGCAGCGTGAATGCGGCCGCGCTGCAAAGCGGGAACGCCAACCTGGAGCTGTCCGGGTCGGGGCGCCTGAACCTGGGCCAGGTCAGCGCCGACGCGCTCAACGTCAAGGTGCACGGCTCGGGCGACCTGCTGGCCGGCGGCGCGGCGACCAATGTGAATGCGCGCGTTTCGGGTTCGGGCGGCATCAACCTGATGGCGGTTTCCAGCGAACGCGCTGACCTGGCCACCAACGGTTCGGGCGAGATCAGCGCCCGCGTCAGGCAGTCGCTGGTGGCCAGCACCAATGGTTCAGGCAGCATCACCGTGTATGGCGATCCTGCCCAGCGCACCATCAGCGGCAAGCACGTGCACGTCGTGAACCAGGACAAGATGTGATCGAGCGCCTCCGGGCCGACGTATAAAAAAGAACGCGAGGCTTCCCCCGCGTTCCCGGCCGTCCTTTTAAGTGACCAATGTATCGGTCACCCAACATTGCTTTACCAACCCATTTTGAGCGAATACTTGCCGCTGGTTGCGCCCGTGCCGCCGCTGTAGAAAACAACACGCACATAACGCGTCATGGTCGTCGTGTTGTAGTTCGTCACCGCCACCGCATCGGTCGCGCCTGGACCATTCTCGCTCTTGGCCAGCAAGCCGCCTGAGGCGCCGTACACCAGCAGATCGTAGTCGCCGGTGCTGGTGCCAGGTATCAAGGTCGACGTCAGCGTCTTGCCAGCTGGCAGTTGCACGACGAAGATGTCGGTGTCGGTCGAGGAACCCATGTTGCCCATGATCGTCGTACCGCTCGCCGAAACCGCATTGGCCGTGCTTATGCCGTTATTGGGCTCGACTTCGTTCTTGGTCAAAGGGTTGGTCGGGTCAGTCGGGTCGGTCGGGTCCGTGGTCGTGGAGCCCATCGAATTGACCGCTGCGTTGGCGTCGACGATGCCGGTGCCGCAACCGCTGCAGGCCCCCGGGAACGCGCGCGTGGTCGACTTGAGCTTGGTCTCGAGCTCTTCCAACGTCACCGTCGGCTTTTTGGCGATCATCAGCGCCGCCACGCCGGCCACGTGCGGCGCCGCCATCGAGGTGCCCTGCATGGCCGAGTAAGTGTCGGCACCGGGTGCGCTCGTGCCCGTGTTATGCGTCGACAGGATGGCGTTCGCGCCGCTCACGCGGATATCGCCGCCAGGCGCTGCCACGTCGACAATCGTACCGAAGTTCGAGTAGTACGAGCGTGCGCCCGAACGGTTGACCGCCGCGACCGTGGTCACGCCCGCGCAGTTCGCCGGCGTGAAGCCGGAGGCCTCGGTATTGTCGTTACCTGCGGCAACGATCACGATGACGCCGCGCGAGCGGGCCGAATTGATCGCGGCCTGGGTCGTTGTGTCGCACGCGCCAGGGCCGCCGAGCGACATGTTGATCACGCGCGCGGGGTTGGCGTTGGCCGGCACGCCGGTGACGGCACCTCCCGACGACCAGATGATCGCGTCGGCAATGTCGGCCGTGTACCCGCCGCACTTGCCGAGCACGCGCGCAGGAACGACCTTGGCATTGAACGCCACGCCGGCCACGCCGATGCCGTTGTTGGTGCGCGCCGCGATAGTGCCGGCCACGTGGGTTCCGTGCCAGCTCGAATTTTGATTTTGCGCCGGCCGACCGATGCCGCACTGGTTCGCGTACATGGAGTCGCCAGTGTCGGTGGCGTCGCTGTCGCGCCCGCCGCCGTCGTTGGCCATGGTCGCGTTGCTGATGAAGTCATAGCCTGGCAGCAAGTTGCCCGCCAGGTCGGCGTGGGGACGGTAGCCGGTGTCGATGACGGCAACGGTGACGCCGGCGCCGGTGGAATTGTCCCAGGCTGCGGGAAGGCGCAGGCCGCCGTTGGCTTCAAAGTAGTGCCATTGCTCGTTGTAGCGGGAGTCCGTTGGCGTGGCCATTGCCTGCAGGATGCGGTCCGGTTCCGCGTACTCGACCGATGCATCGCGCGACTTCAGTTCGGCCGCCAGGGCGGTCACTTCGCTGACCGACATTTTACGGTCGAGCTGGAACACATTGGCGCCGGTGGCGGTCGTGTGCATGGCCTTCATGGTGATGCCGTGCTGCTGGCCGGCGCGTGCTGCGATGGCCAT
>JAYSVE010000102.1:0-2296 GCA_043718725.1 Methylibium sp. | reverse complement strand
CTCAACACCGATCCAACCCAGGAGCTTCTCGATGCACACGAATCGCCGCAACACCTTCAAACTTCTTGGCCTGGCGCTGGCGCTGGCCAGCCTTGCCTTGCCCGCCGGCGCCACCGGCGACGGCGATGACGACGACGGTTTTCGCTCCGACAAGGTGTTCACCAGCACCAACGCCGTCACCGGCAACGAGTTGCTCGTTTACGCCAGCGGCAAGGGCGGCGCGCTGAGCCTGCAGACCCGCTTGTCCACGCACGGGGCCGGCACCGGCACCGGCCTGGGCAACCAGGGCGCGGTGACGCTGAGTGGCAACGGGCGCTATCTGTTTGTCGTCAACGCACTGAGCAACAGCGTTGCGACCTTCTCGGTGCGCCGCGATTCGTTGACGCTGGTTTCCACGGTCGACTCGGGCGGGCAACGCCCGGTCAGCGTGACCGAGCACGACGGCGTCGTCTACGTGCTCAATGCCGGCGGCGCCGGCAACGTGGCGGGCTTTCGCAACGTGTCGGGCAGCTTGCAGCCACTGGTCGACGCCGTTCGCCCGCTCTCGGCCTCGGGTGGAACGGGCCCGGCCCAGGTCGGTTTCAACCCCGATGGCGATGTGCTGGTCGTCACCGAAAAAGCCACCAACAAGTTGACCAGCTACCGGGTGCGCCATGACGGCCGCATCGGTGCGCCGGTGGTGACGGCGTCCAGCGGCGCGACGCCGTTCGGCTTCGCCTTCGATCGGCGCGGCACGCTGCTGGTGTCCGAAGCCTTCGGCGGTGCGGTGGGCGCCAGCGCCGTGTCTTCGTACGGGTTCGAGAGCTGGGTGCCGGCCCAGCCGCTCCTCGTCAGCGCGTCGGTGGCAGACACCCAATCCGCCGCCTGCTGGGTGGTCGTGACGCCGAACGGCCGCCATGCCTACATCACCAACACGGGCAGCGACACGATCAGCCGCTATTCCGTCCAGCGGTCCGGCCAGATCTCGCTGGCCCAGGCGGTGGCCGCCACCGGCGGCGCCGGGCCGATCGATGCGTCCATCTCCGCGACGGGGCGCCATCTGTTTGTGCTGAACTCGGGCAGCCAGACCATCTCTTCGTTCACGATCAGCCGGGACGGCAGCCTCGGCAACCCGGGCAGCGTGGGCGGCGTGCCGGTCGGTGCGAACGGTTTGGCCGCCAACTGACGCGGCCTGGCGTTGCCGGCCCGCGCAGGCTGGCGACGGCCCGCCCGGGTACGGCACCGGGTCTGTCGCCGCCGTGCCGAACGGCCGGTCAGCGACAGAGTCTTGCGAGCGGTCGAAATGGGTGAAAGGTGTAGCGTGCGCTCGGCGACCAAGAGGCTGTTCCATGCCCTGGCGCTGAAGATGCTGCATTCAACCTCTCGCGAGCGCGCGCTCAGGCCGGCCGGCGCCGGCCCGGCGCGCCGCCCCCACCCGCGGTTGCTGGTGATCGAGGACGAGGCCGACGTCGCCGCCCTGCTGCGCCTGCACCTGAGCGAGTTGCCGGCCGACGTGCGGCTGGCTACCGACGGCGAGCATGGCCTGGCCCTGGCGCTGGCCGAGGACTGGGACCTGGTCGTGCTGGACCTGCGCCTGCCGCGCCTGGGCGGGCTGGACGTGTGCCGTGAAATCCGCGCCAGCGGGCGCCATGTGCCGATCCTGATCCTGACCGCGCGGGCCGGCGAACTCGACCGGGTGCACGGCCTGGAGCTGGGGGCGGACGACTACGTCAGCAAGCCCTTCAGCGTGCTCGAACTGCGGGCCCGCGCCAAGGCGCTGCTGCGCCGCGCGGCGCTCTCCCACACGGCCCGGTCCGCCGCAACCGATGTTCCGGCAACGACCCTGCAGTTCGGCGCGTTGCGGCTCGACCGTACGCGCCACCAAGCCACGCTGGCCGGCGCCGAGCTGGCGCTGGCGCCGCGCGAATGGGAGCTGCTGTGCTTCTTTGCCGAGCACCCCGGCCAGGCGTTTTCGCGCGCCGAACTGCTGGACCGGGTGTGGGGCTATGGCCACGACGGCTACAACCACACGGTCAACAGCCACATCAACCGGCTGCGCGCCAAACTGGGCGACGACCGCAGCGTGCCGTGCTACATCCACACCGTGTGGGGGATGGGTTACCGCTTTGAGCCTGTGGGTCACGCATGACCGTCGCAGCGCGCGTCCCACCGTTTCATCGGCGCCTGCATGTGCGCATCGGCGCCGTGGTGTTGGCGGTGCTGGTGCTGATGGCGCTCAGCCTGCTGTTGCTGAGCCGCGCCCAGCAGCAGCGCGTCAACCTCGAAGTCACCCAGCGCCTCAACCTCGGCCTGGCGC
>JAYSVE010001010.1:0-5850 GCA_043718725.1 Methylibium sp. | reverse complement strand
ACTGGAACTCGCGCACCTGACCTTCGCTCACCTGCGCGCCGTATGCCGCTGGACCTGGTCGTCAACGTACTGCTCAGCGGCCTGCTGACCGGCCTGGTCTACGGGCTGATGGCGCTGGGCCTGTCGGTCATCTACGGCGTTGTGCGCATCGTCAACTTTGCCCATGGTGAGCTGATGGCGCTGGCGATGTACGCGACCGTCATCGCCTTCGCGGCGCTCAAGGTCGACCCGCTGTGGATGACCGTGCCGGTGGCGCTGGGCTTCTTCGGCCTGGGCTATGTGATGCAACGGGCACTGATCAACCCCTTCATCGACCGGCCCGAGCATTCGCAATTCATGCTGCTTCTGGCGGTGGCGCTGATCATGGTCAACGGGCTGTTGCTGGCCTTCGGGCCGGACGCGCGCAATGTGCAGGTCGACTACGCGCTCGACTCGTATCAACTGGGCCCGCTGCTGGTCGACAAGGTGCGCGTGGTCTGCGCCGCCGTCGCGCTCTTCAGTTGCGCGCTGCTGTGGGCGCTGTTTCGATTCACAAGGTTCGGCAAGGCGATTCGCGCCTGTGCCGACAACCTGCTCGGCGCGCGGGTGGTGGGCCTGAACGTGGCGCACCTATACGGCCTGGCGTTCGGGCTCGGCTGCGCGTGTGTCGGCGTGGCGGGCAGCTTGCTGACCTTGCTGGTCGATGTGACGCCGTCATCCGGCCCGGCCTACACGCTGCTGGCGTTCATCATCGTCATCATCGGCGGGCTCGGGTCCATGCCCGGGGCGCTCGCCGGTGGCGTGCTGATCGGCCTGTCCGAAGCCGCGGCCGGCATCGTCTTCACGCCATCGGCCAAGAGCATGGCCAGCTTTGCGCTGTTGATCGTGGTGCTGGCGTTCAAGCCGCAAGGGCTGTTCGCGCGGCGCTGAGCCGGGCCGCCGCGAATGAGCGAATTCGTCGCCGTCTTCACAGAGTCACCTGGACGCGCGCGCATCGCGCTGCTGATGTTGCTGGGGCTGTTGCTGCTGGCGCCGCTGGTGCTGGACCGCTATGCGCTGTCGCTGATGATCCTGGTGCTGTACTTCGCCTTCGTGGGCCAGGCCTGGAACATCATGATGGGCCTGTGCGGCCAGTTGTCGCTGGGGCATGCGCTGTATGTTGGCCTGGGGGCCTACACGGCGGCCGCGCTGTACCAGCAGTTCGGGCTCACGCCGTGGCTGGGCATGTTCGCGGCGGTGGCGGTGTGTGTGGCGGTGGCCAGCCTGATCGGTTGGCTGGCATTTCGCTTTGGCATCAAGGGCACCTACTTTGCGCTGTTGACGATCGCGTTCGCCGAGTTCACGCGCATCGGCTTCGACCACTTCACTTTTGTCGGCGGCTCGGGCGGCTTCTTCCTGAAAGTGGTGCAGCAGGACACGACCGATTGGCTCAACCTGCGTGGCCACCCGCGCATGTTCTACTTCCTGGCGCTGGCGCTGGCGGTGCTCGCCTTTGTGCTGACCACCTGGCTGATGCGCAGCCGCGCCGGTTACTACTTTCGCGCCATCCGCGACAACGAAGACGCCGCGCGCGCCGCCGGCGTGAACACCTTCGCCTACAAGATGCTCGCGATCCAGATCTCGGCCGCGCTCACGGCGCTGGGCGGCGTGTTCTTCGCGTTCTATTACAACAACCTGTTTCCCGAGCAGATCTTCAACATGGGACGCTCGATCGAGATCATCCTGGCACCCATCATCGGCGGTGTCGGCACGCTGTTCGGGCCGGTGCTCGGCGCGGCGCTGCTGACGCTGATGTCCGAGGGGCTGACCAGCGCATTGCAAGCCGCCGGCATCGAAGCACCGGGGCTGAAGCAAATTCTGTACGGCCTGGCGCTGGCCCTGTGCATCATGTTCATGCCGCACGGCCTCTGGCCGCCGCTGGCGCGGCGATTGGGCTTCAAGCGCGAACGCGCCGACCGGGTGGAGGAGTCAAAGTCATGAGCCCGCCGGGCCGTCCCAAGGCGAATACCGCAGTGCGAAGCACGGAGGTTGCCTGATGAGCCCGACGCCGTTGCTCGATGTCACGGGTGTCTCGAAGAGCTTTCGGGGCCTGCGCGCCGTGTCCGACGCATCGCTGCAAGTGCACCGCGGCGAAATCGTCGCGCTGATCGGCCCCAACGGCGCCGGCAAGACCACGCTGTTCAACCTGATCGCCGGTGCGCTGGCGCCCGACGCGGGCCGCATCGCCTTTGAGGGCCGCACCATCACCGGCCTGCGTGCCGACCAGATTTGCAATGCCGGCATCGCCCGCACCTTCCAGATCGTCCAGCCCTTTGCCGACATGAGCGTGCTCGACAACGTGATGGTGGGCGGCTTTCGCGGCAATGCCAGCGCGATGGTGGCGCGCGAGCGGGCGCGCGCGGCCTTGGCGGCACTCCACATGGACGGGCTGCGCCACCGCAGCGCCTCGAGCCTGACGCTGCCCGACCGCAAGCGCCTCGAAGTGGCGCGCGCGCTGGCCACGCAACCGCGCCTGTTGTTGCTCGACGAAGTCATGGCCGGCCTGCGCCCGACCGAAACCGATGTGATGGTGACTGCCTTCCGGCGTCTGAACACCGAGCAAGGCGTGACCATCGTGTTGATCGAACACGTGATGCGCGCGGTGATGGCGCTGGCCCGGCGCGTCTACGTGCTGCACCACGGCGAGGTCATTGCGCACGGCACGCCGCAACAGGTGACCCAGGACCCGCGCGTGCTGCAAAGCTACCTCGGGGCGGAATCGTTTTGAGCCCCCATGGGCCACTGCTGAGCGTGCGCGACCTCGCGGTTTTTTACGGCGACGCGCCGGCGCTGGACGGCGTGTCGCTGGAAGTTCACGCCGGCGAGATCGTCGCCATCATCGGCGCCAACGGTGCCGGCAAGACCTCGTTGATCCGCACGCTCGGGGGTGTCGTTGCGCCACGCAGTGGCTCGATTCGCTTCGACGGCGAAGAGATCGCCGGTCTGCCCAGCCACATCGTCTGCGACCTGGGGCTGGGCCAGGTGGCTGAAGGGCGGCAGGTGTTTCCCAACATGAGCGTGCTGGAGAACCTGGAAGTCGGCGCCATGCTGCCGCGCGCGCGAGCCGGCGCGGCGAAGGCGCTGGACACGGTGTTCACGCTGTTCCCGCGCCTGAAGGAACGGGTCGCTCAGCCGGCCGGCACGCTGTCGGGCGGCGAGCAGCAAATGCTGGCCATCGGCCGATGCCTGATGGGGGCGCCGCGCCTGATCATGTTCGACGAGCCGTCGATGGGGCTGGCGCCGGCGCTGGTGATCGAGGTGCTGGCCGTCATCCGCCAACTGCATGCCCGCGGCATCACGGTGATGCTGGTCGAGCAGAACGTCGCCGCATCGTTGCGCCTGGCCGACCGCGCCTATGTGCTGGAGAACGGCAGCGTGGTGCTGTCGGGCACGGGCACGGAGTTGTTGGGCGACAGCCGCATCCGCCAGGCCTACCTCGGCATGTAGGTCACAGGCGACGCGGTGCTCGCCCGCGTCATTGCGCGCGCGTGCTGCCAAGCTCAATGCGGGTTGACCGATTCCGCAATCCGCCGCGTCACCTTGGGCGGCTCCGCGCCGATGTGAAACGCGATGCGGCGCGCTCGCAAGGCCAGGTCGGCGGCGGTCATGCGGTCGAAACGGCGCAGGTGCTCGACCCAGTTCTCGTCGACAAAATGTTCGGTGTACAGGCCCGGGTCGGTGGTGTCGCGGAACAGGCCCCAGGAGAGCACGCCCATGCCCAGGCGGCTGCGCCGGCTGGCTTGCATCACCTCGCGAAACGCCGCCGCATTCGCAGGGTCGATGTGGTATTCGATCGTCACCAGCACCGGCCCGTCGTGCGGGTCCAGCTCCAGCGTCGTGGCCGGTGGCTTGAGCAGATCGGTCGGCGTCATGTCCTCGTCCACCGCCTCATCCAGCCGGAAGCGCCGGGCCACCACGGCGCAGGCCACGGTGGCAAGCCCCGCGCACAGCAGGCTGGTGCGCACCGACGTCAGGCTGGCGACCTGGCCCCACAGCGCCGCGCCCAGCGCACTGCTGCCCATCAAGGCCATCTGGTAGATCGACATGCCGCGCGCGCGCACCCAGTTGGGCAGCGCGAGTTGTGCCGACAGGGTGAGTGAATTGGCCACCGAGATCCAGGCCATGCCGGCCACCAGCATCGCCAGGGTGGCGAGGTAGATGTTGGGCACCTGGCTCATGCCGAGGGTCGCCCCGGCGTGCAGCAACGTGCCCCAACGCAGCACCCGGTCGCGGCTCATGCGCTGGCGCAGGCGCGGCAGGTAGACGGTGGCGACGATCGCGCCGCAGCCCATCGCGGCGAGCAGCAAGGTGAAGGTGCCCGCGCCGCCGCCCTGCAGCCCCTTGGCCAGCAGCGGCAACAGCGCGAGCAACGCGGTCGACTGCATGAAGAACAGCGCGGTGTTGAGCAGCACCGCGTGCATTCGGCTGGCCTGGCGCACGTACTGCACGCCGGCGCGCATGGCGCCGACGAAGCGCTCGCCCGGCAACGCGCTGACCTTTTGCACCCGCTGCCAGCGTCGAATGGCGAACGCCGCGCCGACCGACAGCAAGGCATTCAGCACAAACACATAAGCGCTGCCCGCGCCGGCGATCAACGCCCCGGCCAGGATCGGCCCGATGATGCGCGACGCATTCATCGCGATGCCGTTGAGCGCCAGCGCCGCGGGCAACTGCGGGCGCGCCACCAGCTCCGGCACGATGGCGGCAAACACCGGCCAACGCATCGCCAGGCCGATGCCGTTGGCAAAGGTCAGCACCAGCAGCAACGGTGCCGACATGCCGCCGGCGACGATCACGCCGCAGGTCAGCACCGCCACCGACGCGACCCAGACCTGGGTGGCGATGAAATAGCGCCGCCGGTCGAGGATGTCGGCCAGCGCGCCGCTGGGCAGCCCGAGCAGCAACACCGGCAAGGTCGACGCGGTCTGCACCAGCGCCACCATCACCGGCGAGGTGGTCAACGAGGTCATCAGCCAGGCCGCGGCGACGTCGTTCATCCACATGCAGATGTTGGCCGTCAACCAGACGGCCCACAGCATGCGGAAGACGGGTTGGCCCAGCGGCCCCCAGGGCGATGCGGGCGCGCCGGGGTCGGTCGACCGCGGCGCGCCGGGCGGCGGGTTCAAGCCGGGGTGCGCAGCCACCTGAATGTCGAGGCGGCCGTCAGCGCGAGCAGCGCAAACAGCGCCAGGCTCCAGTATTCGAACGGCACGCCCAGAACCCTGACGGCCGCGTCGGCGCAATTGGCGGTCACCTGGAACAGCGCGGGCGCCAGGGATTCGAGCCCGAGGGCGGTGATGATCTTGTCGGCCAGCGTCAGGTTGCACGAGCCCAGCTTGGCCGCCACCACATGCTGGTAGACGGCCGAGGCCATGCCCGACAGCGCCAGGACCAGCGCCAGGCCGACCAGCGCAAAGCGCGGGCCGCGCGCCGGCCAGGCCGCGCCGACGCCGCACACCAGCGCGATCGCGAGGTAAATCAGGCGCTGCAGAATGCACCACGGGCAGGGCTGCATGTCGAACGCCTTTTGCGCCACGATGGCCGCGGTCACGGCCGCCAGGCTGACCAGCGCCATCGCCGCCAGGCGATGCCGTGCGCCGATGCGCAACAGGTCCAGCGCCATCGTCAGGCCAACTCGGCGATCAGCTCGATCTCGACACACGCCCCCATCGGCAACTGGGCCACGCCAAACGCGCTGCGTGCATGGGCACCCTTGTCGGCGAAGACCTCGCCCAGCAGCTCGGAGCAGCCGTTCGTGACCAGGTGGTGTTCGGTGAATTCGGGGGTGCTGTTGACCAGGCTCATGACCTTGACGATGCGGGTGATCTTGCC
>JAYSVE010001009.1:0-2535 GCA_043718725.1 Methylibium sp. | reverse complement strand
AAGCTGCTGGCAAGACGTTGGCGGCCGGTGGCGTGACCAGCATCAAGGTCGTCGCGGGCGAAGGCTACAAGGGCGTGGTGGAGGCGATGTCCAAGAGCCTGGCAAAGTCTGGCGTCAAGGTCGTGGCCGAGTACGCGGACAAGCCGAAGGTCGACGACTGGGACGTGCTGCTGGTCGAGCATTTCGACTGGTCGCCCGAGTACCCTTACGGCGTCGTGTTCCGCGAGTTCTTCGGCAAGGATGGCGGCTTTCGCAAGATGCCCGAGGACGTCGGGTTCGACGCCTTGAGCAAGAAGTTGCTTGCCGAGACCGACAAGGGAAAGCTCGAGAAACTCACGGCTCAGATGAACCGCTATGTCCATGACCAGGCCAACGTCGTGTTCCTGTACGCGCCCTCGAAGCTGTACGCGGTGAGCAACCGCGTCAACTTCGTCCCGTACAAGACGTGGATGCTGGAGTTGGCCGAGACGACGGTGAAGTAGGCGTCGGGGAAGTCGGGGGCGGGGCGTTTGCCGCGCTCCCATTGCAAGTCAGCGAGAGGCCCGCGGCGACGCGGGCCTCTCGCCATCGGAGAGCGCCTTGACGGCGCAGGACATGATCGTCGGCACCGCGGGTCACATCGACCATGGCAAGACTTCGCTGGTCAAGGCGTTGACCGGCGTCGATGCCGATCGCCTGCAGGAAGAGAAGGCGCGCGGCATCACGATCGATCTCGGCTACGCCTACCAGCCGCTGCCGGGCGGCGAGGTGCTCGGCTTCATCGACGTGCCGGGGCACGAGAAATTCATCCACAACATGCTCGCCGGTGCGACCGGCATCGACCATGTGTTGCTGGTTGTCGCGGCCGACGACGGCCCGATGCCGCAGACCCTCGAGCACCTCGCGATCCTCGGGCAGCTCGGCCTCACCCGCGGTGTCGTCGCGCTGACCAAGATCGACCGCGTCGATGCGGCGCGCCGCGCGGCCGCCATCGACGAAGTGCGCCGGCTGCTGGCCGGCAGCGCGCAGGCGGGCTTCTCCATCCTGCCGGTGTCTTCGGTCAGTGGTGAAGGCCTGTCTGCGCTGCGCGCTGCCTTGCAGGCTGCGGCCGAGGCCAGCGCATCGGCCGAGCGGGTGCGCGACGCGAGCCCGTTCCGGCTCGCGATCGACCGCTCGTTTACGCTCGACGGCATCGGCACCGTCGTCACCGGCACGGTGTTCGACGGCACGGTGACTGTCGGCGACCGGCTGACGATTTCGCCGCTCGGCCTCGAGGTGCGGGTGCGCAGCCTGCATGCGCAAAGCCGCCCGGCCGCGAGCGGTTCGCGCGGCCAGCGCTGCGCGCTCAACATCGTCGCGCCGCAGCTCGACCGGCGCAGCATCGAGCGCGGCCAGTGGCTGCTCGCCGACGCGCTGCATGCGCCGACGCAGCGCCTCGACGCGCGGCTCGATCTGCTGCCCTCGGAAGCACGCGCTTTGCGCCACTGGACGCCGGTGCACGTGCACCTGGGCGCGGCACATGTCAACGGCCGCGTCGCCTTGCTGCAAGACGAGGTCTTGCAACCCGGAGCAAGCGCGCTGGTGCAACTCGTGCTCGACCAGCCGGTGGGCGCGCTGCATGGCGACCGCTTCATCGTGCGCGACACGTCGGCCCGGCACACGCTCGGCGGCGGGCGCGTGCTCGATTCGTCGCCGCCAGAGAGCGGCCGGCGCAAGCCCCAGCGCGCCGCTTGGCTCGGCGCGCTGGAGGCCGACACGCCGCGGGCCGCGTTGCTGCGGCTGCTCGAAGCCTCACCGGTCGGCATCGAGCTGGCCTGGTTTGCGCGGCTGTTCAAGCTCGACGCCGCAGCGCTTGCGCCCTGGCTCGCCGAAGCGGGTGCGCAGGTGCTGGCGTTGTCCGCTAGATCGGCCAACGGGCCGCGCGCCTTCAGCGCCGCACACTGGCAGCAACTCGCCGAGCAGGCGTTGATCGCACTGGCGCGTTATCACGCACGCCAGCCCGACAGCGCCGGCGCGAACCCGCAGGAGTTGCGCGGCCTGATGCCGCAGCGCCCCGACGTCGCGGTGGTCGCGAGCCTGCTGGGCACGGCGGTTGCGCAACAGCGCGTGCTGCGCGTCGGCGCGCGCTTCCAGCTCGCCGACCACCGCGTCACACTGAGTGCGGCCGAACAGCAGCTCTGGGAGCGCGCCCGGCCGCGGCTCGACTTTGCGGGGCTCGCACCGCCGCAGGTGCCCGAACTGGCGCGCGATCTGGGTGTCGCCGAGGACAGCCTGCGCACGCTGTTTTGCCGCCTCGCGCGACTTGGCCAGTTGCACCGCGTGCGGCGTGAGGTGTTCTTCTTGCCGCAGACCGTCGCCCACCTCGCCGCGCAAACTGAAACGCTTGCGCAGGCCACAATGCGCGGCGTCGTCACGGTCGGGCCGTTTCGCGAGGCCACCGGCCTGCACCGCAACCTTGGCATCCCGATGCTCGAATTCTTCGACCGCGCCGGCTTTACGATGCGGCTGAAAGACGGGCGGCGCGTGCGTCAGGACAGTGCGGTCGTATTCGGCGAC
>JAYSVE010001008.1:0-5870 GCA_043718725.1 Methylibium sp. | reverse complement strand
CCGCCAAACCCGCGCTGCGGGTCGTAACCCCAGCACGCGAGGCCAAAGAACACCGCCAGGCAGCCCAGCACCACATACGGCGCCAGCCCGGGGTCCTTGCCGTACAGCGCAAAGCGGATCCATTCGATCGCATGCGTGAACGGGTTGAAGCGGGCCAACTGGTAGACCCAGTCGGCGCCCGACTCCTGCAGCTTCCACAGCGGGTACAGCGCGGTGGACATGAAGTACATCGGGAAGATCACGAAGTTCATCGTGCCGGCAAAGTTCTCGAGCTGCTTGATGTGCACCGACAGCAGCAGGCCCAGCGCGCCCAGCATCAACGCGCCGCACACCAATGCGAACAGCGCATGCAGGCCGGCCAGCGACAGCACCGGCAAGGTCGTGCCGATCAGCGCGGCCACCACCACGAAGGCCAGCGCCTGCAGCACCGACAGCAGTGCCGTGGCGCACAGCTTGCTGAACAACAGCCACGGGCGCGGCAGCGGCGCGGTCAGCAGCAGCCGCATCAGCCCCATTTCGCGGTCGTAGACCATCGCCAGCGACGACTGCATGCCGTTGAACAGCAGCACCATGCCGACCAGGCCCGGGGCGATGTAGACGTCGTATGGAATGTAGGTGTCGTAAGGCTCGACGATGGCGATGCCGAAAACGTTGCGGAATCCCGCCGCAAACACCGCCAGCCACAACAGCGGCCGCACCAGAGCCGAGACCAGTCGGCCGGTCTGCTGCGAGAACTTGAACAACTCGCGCATCACGATGGCCTGCAGCGCCTGCAGCGCGTGCGAAATGGGGCCCCTGCGTCCGGCGGATGCGCCGGCCGATCCCCCGAGGGGAGGCGGGCCGGCTTGGGGCGGCCCGGCGCTCGGCCCGCGGTCGCCGCTCATCGCGCCGCCTTGCAGAGCTTTTCCGGCGCATCGGCGCCGAGCGTGTCGAGCACGTTGCTCGGGTGCAGCAGCCCTTCGATCGGCGCCTGCGCGATCACGCCTTGGCCATCGGTCAGCAGCAGCGGCTGGCGCAGTTGGCCGTCCCAGGCGCGAAAGCTCAGCGTCGTGCCCTTGGTGCCGTCCAGCGGCGTCTTGGCCAGCGCCTGGGCCCAGGCCGCCGCCGGGCCCTTGGGTGCCGCGGTGGCGATCGTGACCAGCACCTTGCCGGCCATCCAGGCCGACCAGTCGTGGGTGCCCATCGGCCGCTTGTGGGCGTGGGCAAATCGGCGCGACACCTGCGGCGCGCCGAAGCGCTCGAACTGCGCGTGCCAGGCCACCGCCACCAGGCCGGCGTCGCCGACGACCGGGCGCGGCAGCACCGTGCGGTAGGGCAGGGCGCGGGCGAACTCGGCGTCGCTGTCGACCACCCAGACCGCGTCGTAGGCGCTGCCGGCGGTCAGCAGCAACGGGTTGGCCAGGTCGCGCTCGCGCGGGTCGGCCGACAGCTTGAAGGGTTTGCTGGCCACCAGCGTCAGACCGTAGCGTTTGATCGAGGCCTGCGCGGTGGCGGCGCGCAACTGGTCTTGCGGGCTGGGGCCCACCAGCAACAGCAGCTTGCTCCACTTGCGCGACACCAGCGTCTGCGCCAGCGCGTCGGTGCGCATGCGTTCGCTGGGGATCACATGGAACAGGCGTGCGCGGCAATCCTGCTGGCGCAGGCTGTCGGCGGCCTCCGTGAGGTTGAGCACCGGCAGCTTGACCGCGTCGGCAACGGCCAGCGTCCACGCCGCCGGCAGGTCGGTCAGCAGCACCGCCGCGCCGGCTTTCTCGGCAGCGATGGCGGCGTTGCGTGCGGCCTCCAGCGACGCCGCCGCCTGGCTCGACAGCGCGATGCCCAAACCCGCCGCGTCGAGTTCGAACTGGCTCTCGTCGACGGCCACCGCCAGGCCGTCGGCCACCGGACCGCCCGGGTGCCCCAGGTAGGCCCGCTCGACCCGCGAGCGCTCCATGCGCGGGTCGTCTGCCAGCGTGATGACGCTGGCTTTGAGCGTGACCGCCGGCGCCGCCGCGGCGGCACCCACCGCGACCAGCCACAGCAGGCCGACGCCGGCGCACCGCGGCTTCATTCGACGATCACCAGGCCGTAGGGCACGCGCCCGACCGGGATGCTCTTGATCGCCTTGGCCGCGGCCACGTCGACCACCGTGACGTCGTCGCTCATCCCGTTGACGACCCACAGCCGCGCCTCGGCCTTGTCGAGCGTGACGTTCCAGGCCCGCTTGCCCACCAGCACAAGGTGGGTGACCTTGCGCGCCGCCACGTCGACGAAGGCCACGTGGTTGGCCTTGCCCAACGCGACGAAGGCGCGCTTGCCGTCGCGCGTCATCTGGATGCCCACCGGCGAGATGTCTTCGGACCGCGCGCCCTTGACCTCGAACTTCAGCGTCGCGACCACGCTGTGGTCGGCGGTGGCCACGATCGTCACGCTGGCGTCGAGTTCGTTCGTGACCCACAGCTCGCGGCCGTCCGGCGTGATCGCCATGCGCCGCGGGCGCTTGCCGACCTTGATGTTCTTGACCACCTTGGTCGTCGCCGTGTCGATCACGTGCACCAGGCTCGCGACCTCGGAGGTCACGTACAAGGTCTTGCCGTCGGCGCTGAGCTTCACGCCCTCGGGCTCCTTGCCGACTTTCACCGACGCCAGTTTCTTGCCGCTGGCCGCGTCGATGAAGCTGGCCGCGCCCTCGTCTTCGTTGGAGGCATAAATCGTCTTGCCGTCCGGCGAGATGTCGAACGCCTCGGGCTCGGCACCCAGGGGAATGCGACGCAGCGACTTGCCAGTGGCCGGCGCGATCACGTCGGCGGCGTTCGAGTCGGTGCAGGCCACCATGATGTTGCCGTCCGGCATGCGCTGCACATGGCGCCCGCGCTTGCAGGTCGGCAGCGTGCCCTTGACGGCCAGCGTGGCGGTGTCGATCAGGGTCAGCGCGTCGTCCTTTTCGCTGGACACATAGGCCGTGCCCTGGGCCAAAGCGGCGGCGCCGCAGAGGGCGAACAGGAGGCCGGGGAGGGACTTGAGTGGTGCAGGCATGCAAAGGTTTCCTGTGGCAGGTTTCGATCGGTCGTTAACTGGTTTTTTTGATGAAGCCCGCCTCAAGCGTGGGTTCACCCAGGGCCTGGGTCACCTCGGCCGCCGTGCCGTCGGCCAGCAGCGCGCCTTTGTGCAGCACCAGCACGCGGTCGGCGCCCTCGGCCTCTTCGACCCAGTGCGTCGCCCACAACACGCAGACGCCGCGCTCGCGCACATCGGCGCGCAACGCGGCCAGCAGGTCCTGGCGCGACTTCGGGTCCAGCCCCACCGTGGCCTCGTCCATCAGCAGCACGGCCGGTTGGTGCAGGTTGGCGCGCACCAGTTCCACCTTGCGCCGGTTGCCGCCCGAGAGCTCGCGCACCTTGCGGTCCAGGTCGGCCTCGACGCCGAGCCGCGCGCAGTCGGCCGCGATGCGTTCGTTCGCCACCCGGCGCGGCAGCCCTTGCAGGTCGGCCTGGAACAACAGGTTGCGGCGGATGCTCAGGTCCATGTCCAGCGAGATCTGCTGGAACACCACGCCGATGTGGCGCAGCGCGGCCGTCGGCGCATGGCGCAGCGAATGGCCGGCGACCTCGACCTCGCCCTCGTCGGCCGCGAACAAACCCGTCAGCACCTGGAACAGCGTCGATTTGCCCGCGCCGTTGGGCCCCAGCAGCGCCACGAACTGGCCGGCCGGCAGCGCCAGCGTCAGCGCCTTCAACGCCGGGCGCTCGCCGTAGCGCTTGGTGAGACCGGTGATGCGAAGCATGGGGTGGCGGCGGTGATGCGGCGGGAGTGGCGGGCGGGGTGGATTTTGAAGGGGGAGCGTGAGGGGCGATGCTAGTGCAGTGTTCCACACCGTGTCGAACACTGCACCGCGGTCTGTGCCCGCCCCGGGGTGGCGCGCGGCGATCGGGGTGGCCGCGCTTCGAACCCCTTTACCGCCGACCCGCACGGCCCGAAAAAGGTCAACAATGGTGGCCCCTCGCCCGCGTGCGCGTGGCGTCCAACATGGCCCACAGGAGACAGCGATGAAGCCGAACGCGATCAAGAAGGACGTGCTTGCCGGCCAGCCGGTGGCGGGCGCGATGGTGTTTGAATTCTTCGCGCCGGGCATGTCGGCGATCCTGGCCAACGCCGGCTGCCGCTTCGTGCTCTACGACATGGAGCATTCCGGCCTGGGCTTCGAGACGCTCAAGTGGCTGTTCGCGAGTTGCCGAGGACTGGCCATCGAACCGATGGTGCGTGTGCCGCGCGGTGAATACACCTGGCTGGCGCGGGCGCTCGACCTGGGTGCGCGCGGCGTGATGATCCCGATGGTCGAGTCGGTTGAGCATGCCAAGGCGATCGTGCAGTCGTGCCGCTACCCGCCGCTGGGTCGACGCGGTGCCGCGTTCGGTTTTGCCCAGTGCGACTACCTGGGCGGCGATGTCGGCGAGAAGATCCGCAAGTACCACGAGCGCACCCTGGTCATCGCCCAGATCGAGACCGAGCGCGGCCTGGACCAGGTCGAGGAGATCGCCGCCGTCGACGGCATCGACGTGCTGTGGGTCGGGCATTTCGACCTGTCCAATTTCATGGGCATCCCGGCGCAATTCAACGATCCGCGCTTCGACGCGGCGATGCGCAAGGTGGCGCAGGTGGCGCGGGCCCATGGCAAGGCGGCCGGCTTCATGGCCACCGATGCGGCCTGGATCGAGCGGGCGCGCGACATGGGCTACACCATGATCGCAGGCGGCACCGACACCGGTTTGCTGGAGCTTGCGCTGAAGAACATGGTCGGCCAGATTCAACGGGGTGGGCAATGAGCAACGGCGCGCCATTCCGGCTCGGCCTGAGCCGAGACATCCTGACCCCTCGCGGCGAGCCGTCGTTCGGCAGCGGACCGCTCGCGCTGCTCACCGACGACCCGCGCATCGAGTGGGAGTTCCTGCCCGAGTCCGTCGACGAGATCACGCCGGACATCATGGCGCGCTACGACGGGCTCTATGTCAACGGCCCGCGCGTGACGGCCGCGTCGGTGGCGCGGCACGACCTGCGCGTCAAGATCGTGGCCCGCCACGGGGTGGGCTATGACTCGGTCGACGTCGCCGCGCTGGCGGCCCGTGGCGTGGTCGCCACCAACACGCCGGTGGCGGTGCGGCGCCCGGTGGCGGTGGCGGCGCTGACCTTCATCTTCGCGCTGGCCGGGCGGCTGGTCGAGAAAGACCGGCTCACGCGCAGCGGTCGCTGGAACGAGCGCACCAGTTGGATGGGCCTGGGGTTGACGACGCGCACGCTGGGCGTCATCGGCGCCGGCGGCATCGGCCGCGAGCTCCTCGCGCTGGCCCGCCCGTTCGGCTGGAAGATGCTGGCGGCGGACCCCTACGTGGACCCGGCGGCCGTGGCGGCGCTGGGGGCCGAGTCGGTCACGCTGGAACGTCTGCTCCGGTCGTCCGACTTCGTGGTGGCCACGGTGCTGCTGAACGCGCAGACCCGCCACCTGATGAATGCCGAACGCTTCGCGCAGATGCGGCGCGGCGCCTACTTCATCAACCTGTCGCGCGGGCCGATCGCCGACGAAGCGGCGCTGATCGCGGCATTGCAGGCCGGCGCCATCGCCGGCGCCGGGCTGGACGTGTTCGAGCAAGAGCCGGTCGCGCCCGACAACCCGCTGCTCAGGATGGACAACGTCCTCGTGACGCCCCACGCCCTTTGCTGGACCGACGAGTGCTTCGAGGCCATCGCGCGGGAAGGCCTGGGCTGCATCCTCGACTTCGCCAACGGCCGCACGCCGAAGTCGGTGATCCCGGTGGCGCGGTAGGCGGCGCCGGCCCGACCCGGCTCCGACCCAGGTGCGCAGGCGCGGCAGCGCTTCATCGAAGCTGGCGTACAGC
>JAYSVE010001007.1:0-2538 GCA_043718725.1 Methylibium sp. | reverse complement strand
AGCACATGGTTCGCATGCGGCATGCGGGCCACGTCAGCACCAAGCCCGAGGCGAACGAGATCATCCTGATCAACAGCCACGATGGTGCCAGTTCGTATCAGCTTTTGGCTGGTCAGTTCCGCTTCGTCTGCTGCAACGGTCTCGTGGTCGGCACCGTGTCCAACGACATCCGCATCCCGCACAAGGGCAATATCCAGGGCGAGGTGATCGAAGGCGCGTTCCGTGTGCTCGACAACTTCGAGGCCGTGGACGCCTCGACCGAAGGCATGAAGGCGCTGACCCTGCGGCCCGAAGAAGAAACCGCCTTCGCGACTGCCGCGCTGGCGCTGCGATTCGGTGAACGCACCGAGGGGCAGCCGCCCGCGCCGGTGACTGCCGAGCAGTTGATCGAGGCCCGCCGACCGGAGGACCTCGGGCACAGCCTCTGGACCACCTTCCAGCGCGTGCAGGAGAACACCCTGCGCGGTGGCCAGCCGGGCCGCAGCGTTCAAGGCCGGCGCATCCACACCCGCGCCGTCGGCAGCATCGACCGCGGCGTGAGCCTGAACCGGGCGCTGTGGGTGCTGGCCGAGGAGATGCGCAAGCTGAAGGCCTGAACCAGCCACGCCATCGTGCCTATGCACGATGGCGAGCGTGCAACGGCGGGCCGCATTGCATGCGGCCGGACCGCCTGCAGGGCCGAGTCCCTGACAAACGGGTGCGAGAAATGAGGCCAAATGCCGCGCGCCCGCAGCGCCGCACCGCCCCGATCATCGGGACGGTGCGTGCGTGCGCTTGAAAACAAAAGCGCGCGCTCGCCGGCTGGCGCCGGCTCGCGCGATCCCGGCCGCTGGCCTTCGAGGCGCGGCCCCCGGGAACAGTCCTCCGCCGCGGCTCATCCCTTGTCGATTGCGCCGGAGGGCTCTTGATGAAAACACTCGTTCTCGCCAACCAGAAGGGCGGCGTCGGCAAATCCGCGGTCGCCACTTTGCTGGCGCATCACCTGGCTCAGCACGGCCGGCGCGTGCTGGCCATCGACCTGGACCACCAGGGCAACTTCACCAGCCCCGTGCGCCGATCCAACAGAGCGACGGTCGCTGGACTCACGTCCGATCGGTTGTTGACCGAGGCGGTGTCGGTCATGCCGAGCGCCGCGTTCGTGATGGTGCCAAACGACCGGGCACTGCTGATGCTCGAACGACAGCCGACGATGCACACGCCGTTCGCGCGCAACCTGCGCAGCTTTCTCGCGGCCATGGACGCTCATTTCGACGTGTGCTTGATCGACACGAATCCGAACCCTGACATCCGCGTGATCGCCGCACTGGCCTCGGCCGACTTCGTGCTGTCGCCGATCCAGCTCAACCAGGAAGCGATGGAAGGCGTCAACGGCCTGCTGAACCACGACCGGGTCGGCGTGCGCAAGATCAAGGCGGTGCTGAACCCCAAGCTGCACTTGATCGGCCTGCTGCCGACGATGGTCGAGCCGACGCCGTTTCAGAAGGCGAATTTCTTGCAGATCGTGCAGCGTTACCACCCGCTGCTGATCCGCATTGGCGATGGGCCGGGTGACTTCGCCTCGATCCCGCGCCGCTCAGCGATCGCTGAAGCTCAGGCGCATGGCGAGGTGCTGTGGGAGATGAAGAAGACCGCCGCGCGCGACGCGTCGAAGGAAATCGAGCCGACACTGCGCGAGCTGGCGCGAATCATGACGGCCCAGCCGCAGGAACGGGCGCAACCGAGGGTCAGCCATGACACTGTCGCTTGATGACTTCGACCTGCTGGCCACGCCGGCCGACTTGCTGGCCGGTGCGCCGCTGAAATTGCCGATCACCTCCATCGACGAAGACCCGGATCAGCCCCGGCATGAATTTGACCCCGACGGCCTCGCAGAGCTGGCCGAGACGATCAAGGCGCGTGGTGTGCGACAGCCGATCTCGGTGCGAAGACATCCAGCCCAGCCTGATCGCTGGATGTTGAACTTCGGTGCCCGTCGCTTGCGCGCGTCGAAGCTGGCCGGCCAGGCCGAGATCCCGGCGTTCGTTGACAACACGGCCGACAGCTACGACCAGGTGATCGAAAATGAGCAGCGCGAGAGTCTCAAGTCCCTGGAACTGGCGCTGTTTGTTCAACGCCGCCTGACCGTCGGCGAGAGCCAGGCCGAGATCGCCCGGCGACTGGGCAAGTCACGCGGCTACGTGACTGTCATCTGCGCCTTGATCGATGCACCCGATTGGCTGATGGACCTCTACCGCGGTGGCCGCTGTCGCGGCATCACGGAGCTGTACGAGCTGCGCAAGCTGCACGAAGCCCATCCCGACGCTGTCGAGCATTGGCTTATCACTCAGCCGCAGGTGGCCCGCGCGAATCTGCAGGCGTTTAAGGATGGGCTGAAGCAGGGCGAGACAGTGCGGCCAGACTCGCTGCCGTCCAGCGGCGGGGTTGACGCTGTGCCCGAGGGCATCACCCGCAGCGCCGTTCCGCCGGCCGCAGGCATGCGTGCGACGGCGCAGCCCAGCTCCCTCATGCCCGAGGTGCGGCCTGACACGCCAGCGCCGC
>JAYSVE010001006.1:0-2538 GCA_043718725.1 Methylibium sp. | reverse complement strand
GCGTCGAAAACGTGCACAGCTATGCAAACGACTTGGCCTACATCCTCTACACCTCGGGCTCAACCGGCAAGCCCAAGGGCGTGATGCTGTCGCACGAAAACGCGGTGAGCTTCGTCGACTGGTGCTCCGAGAGTTTCGAGCCGACGCCCGCTGATCGATTCTCGTCGCATGCGCCGTTTCACTTCGACCTGTCGATCCTCGACATCCACGTCAGCCTGAAGCACGGCGCGACCTTGGTGCTGATCGGCGAGGACATCGGCAAGGATGCGCCGCGCCTGGCGCAGCTGATTGCCGATGAGCGGATCTCGATCTGGTATTCGGCGCCGTCGATCCTCGCCTTGCTGGCGCAGTTCGGCAGCCTGGCCAAACACGACTACTCTGCCTTGCGCCAGGTGCTGTTTGCCGGCGAGGTGTTTCCCGTCAAGCACCTGCGCGCGCTGTGCGAGCTCTTGCCCAGACCGCGCTATTTCAACCTCTACGGCCCGACCGAGACCAACGTCTGCACGTACTACGAAGTGCAGTTGCCGGTTCCGCCCGAACGCAGCACGGCTTACCCGATCGGCAAGGTCTGCTCGCATCTGCGCGGCCGCGTGCTCGACGAACACGGCGCCGAGGTGGCCCACGGCAGCGAAGGAGAACTCTGCGTTGCCGGGCCCGGCGTGATGCAAGGTTATTGGGCGCTTCCCGAGCAGACAGTCAAGGGTTTTTTCAAGGCTGCCGACGCAACGCCGTGGTACCGCACCGGCGACATCGTGACGGAAGGCGAGGACGGCTGCTACACCTACCTCGGTCGGCGCGACCGCATGGTCAAGCGCCGCGGCTACCGGGTCGAGCTCGGCGAGATCGAAGCCGGCCTGTACGGCCACCCCAAGGTCAAGGAAGCGGCGGTCGTTGCCTTCGCCGACGAGCAGGCCGGCGTGAGCATCACGGCGTTCCTGAGCAGCCACGAGGCGAAGCGGCCATCGCTGATCGAGATCAAGCGCTTTTGCGCCGAGAACCTGCCGCTGTACATGATCCCGGACCAGTTCACCTGGTTCGACAGCCTGCCCAAGACCTCGACCGACAAGATTGACTACCAGCGCCTGAAGGAGATGCGCTGATGGACTTCACCTTCACGAGCGAGCAAAAGCTGCTGCGCGACAGCATCGTCAAATTCGCCCGCGGCGAACTCAACCACGACGTGATCGAGCGCGACCGGGCCCAGACCTTCTCGCGCGAACTATGGCGCCAGTGCGCCGCCGTCGGCCTGCTCGGCCTGCCGGTGCCGGAGGAATACGGCGGCTCGGGCGCCGACCCGCTGAGTTGCGCCATTGCACTCGAGGCCCTGGGCTACGGCTGCCGCGACGGCGGCCTGGTGTTCTCGATCTGCGCCCATGTCCTGGCCTGCGTGGTGCCGGTCTGGCAGCACGGCAGCGCGGCGCAGAAGGACCGGTATCTCAGAGGCCTGTGCGACGGCACGCTGGTCGGTGCGCACGCCATCACCGAACCCGATTCGGGCTCGGACACGTTTGCGATGCGCCTGCGTGCCGAGCGCGCCGGTAGTGGCTGGCGCCTCAACGGCAGCAAGACCTTCATTTCCAACGGGCCGGTGGCCGATGTGGTCGTGTTGTTCGCAGTTACCGACCCCGACAAGGGCTTTCACGGCGGGGTCACGGGATTCCTGGTCGAACGCGGAGTGGCCGGTTTCTCGTCGGGCCAGAAGTTCGCCAAGATGGGCTTGCGCACCTCGCCGGTCGGCGAGCTGGTGTTCCAGGACGTCCTGGTTCCCGACGAGGCAGTGCTCGGCACCGTCGGCGGCGGGGCCAGCGTTTTCGGCACCGCGATGGACTGGGAGCGCTCGCTGCTCGTTGCCGCGCACGTCGGCACGATCGAGCGTCTGCTGGAAACCTCGATCACCTACGCTCGAACGCGCTCGCAGTTCGGCCAGACCATCGGCAAGTTCCAGGCGGTGGCGCACAAAATCGCTGACATGAAGGTTCAGCTCGAGGCGGCTCGGCTGCTGGTGTACCGCACCGCCTCGCGGCTGACCACCACACGCTCGATCTCACTCGACGCAGCGATCACCAAGCTGTTTGTCAGCGAATCGCTGGTCCGGGCGTCGCTCGATGCGGTGCAACTGCACGGCGGCTATGGCTTCATGGAAGAGTACGACGTCGAACGCGCGCTACGCGACGCCATCGGCTCGACGCTGTACTCGGGCACCAGCGAAATGCAGCGCAACATTATCGGGCGTTGGCTCGGGCTGTGAAGGCGGCCGGCACCAACGGATAAACGGGTAACGGATAGGAAATTCAACCGTCCCAAACCACGTAGTGTCGCGATAGCTACCACACCAACTTCATGGTCGGCCCGCGCCTGGTGCTGGGTGTCGAAGTTCATCCCGGCAACGAACGCGCCGCCAAGCACACCCAGCCGGGCCTGTTGAAGATCCTGGATGACTTGCTGCCGGATCGCAAACCGAAGTTGGTGCGCGGCGACAACGCTTTCGGCAACGACTCGATGATGACGGCATTGGAGGAACGCGGCCAGCATGCCCTA
>JAYSVE010001005.1:0-2538 GCA_043718725.1 Methylibium sp. | reverse complement strand
GGTGTGCAGCGTCACGGCGCAGGCCGCTGACGGTTGCACCGTCCTGCTGTGCCTGGCCGGCAATTGGAAAAACATCAGCCAGTGCCGACCCCCGGTCGAGGAAATGATGCGCGACGTGGCGCTTGGCCAGCAGTTCCCGGGCTGCGACTCCGGTGGCAACAGCGCCGCCGGCAATCGGCCGATCGCCGCTTCGGAGTGCCCGCCGTAGTACCGCACCGAAACAATGGTGGAAAGCAGCATCGACTACCGGTGCCCGTTCTCCAGCGTCATCGGCGTGGCGGTGGACGGCAAGCCGTGGTCGCGCACCTGGTGGTCCGCGAGTGGCGATTCGGTGACGGAGTGGCTGCCGGCCGCCAGAGCCGCTTTCGCGGCCCACCCGACCGAGATTGATGAGCGTTTTGCGCTCGATCACGCCACGTGGGTTGCAGCGCAGGACGCCGCCCGAGTCGCTGCCGAGCAAGCCGCCCGCAAGGCTGGCGGCGCGTGATCGATCTGGCGGCGCTCCTGCTGTCCTGCGCGCCGCTGGTGGCGTCGGACACCGCCCGCGCGCTCATCCGCGTCGAAAGCGGGGGCAACCCGTTTGCCATCGGCGTGGTCGGCGGGGCGCTCGTGCGCCAGCCCGCCAACCTGGCCGAGGCGGTGGCCACCGCCGCGGCGCTGGAGGCGGCGGGATGGAACTACAGCGTGGGGCTCGGCCAGATCAACAAGCGCAACTTCCAGCGCTACGGCCTCCGCCTGGAGACCGCCTTCGAGCCTTGCCCGAACCTCGCCGCCATGCGGGGGATCCTGGGCGAATGCTTCGCTCGCGCCAGCCGGCGCGCGCCGAAGCAAACGGCGCTGCGCGACGCCTTCAGCTGCTACTACTCCGGCAACTTCGTGACCGGCCACCAACACGGCTACGTGGCCAAGGTTCTCGCGGCGTGGTCGTCCAGGACGGCGCAACCGGGCGGCGCCGCGGGTCCCCTTCTGTCCCAAGCCAAGCTGTCTCTGCCCCAGTGAAACCCTTCCAACTCATGAGCCTCGCCATGACCCGAACCCACCGTTACACCGCGCGCAACCCCGCGCCCCGCGCCGCCATCGCCTTGATGGTCATTGCCGCCAGCCTGGCGGCCACCCATCCCGCGATGGCCCAGGCGCTCGAACCCGTGGTCCGTGGCGCGACCATCGCGCGCGATACCGTCGTGGCCGTCACCTTGTTGCTGATGACGGTGGGCGTCGGCCTGGCGGGCTACAAGATCATGTTCTCGGGGGCGAGTTTTCGTGACGTGTCCAACCTGATCTTCGGCGGCGCTGTCGCCGGCGCGGCGGCCGCGATCGCTGCGGTCTTCATGGGCTGATGGCCCGGACGACGAGCCATGATCGAAACCGTCTTCAAGGGCGCCACCCGCCCCCCGATGAAATTCGGGGTCCCGCTGGTGCCTCTGGTGGTCCTGCTGCTGCCCGGCTTCATCGCCGGCATGTGGCTGGCCACATTTGTGAACTGGCTGTTCGCGCCTGTCATCTTCGGCTCGCTCGCGGCCGCCTATGTCTGGATGCGCGCCGTCACGAGCCGGGACGATCAACGGTTGACGCAGATGGTGCTCAAGCTCAAGCTGGCCATGCGCAACCCGAACCGGGTGCTGCGCAACGGGGCGCGCAGCTATGCGCCCGTGGCCTTGCGAGGGGGGGCCAATGTTTGGCGCCGCTAGGCGCCACCACTTGCGCCAACTCGGCCCCCGCCCCGGCGGCGCCCTGCGCGTGCGGATCGGCGCCGACGGCGGTGCGCTCGAGCACGTTGCGCTAGTGCTCGGTACGCCCGCCGAACAGCATGCGCTGGAAGCGCTTGATCGAGGTCTTGGCGTTGTGCAGCGACACCATGACGTACACGAACGTGCCGAACACTCACTCGAGAAAGAGGTACTGCTCGGACGAGAAGGTGGGCTTGGCCTTAGCCAGGAGTTCGTCGAGCTCGGCCTGGGTGGCGTTGACGATCTCGGGCGGCTTCATGCAGCGATGGGCAGCTTCACCGGCGAGTCCAACCGCGACAGCCGCTGGCGGAAGTCCTTGACCAGCGGGTAGCCCAGAACCTGCTTGATCGAGCGGTTCGCCTCGTACGTCGGGGCATCCTTGCCGCGCCCTGTCGTCACGCCCATGAGCGTCCAGTTCGCAGCAAAGTAGCACGTGCCGCGGAAGCGCTGCGGATCGATGAAGGTCTCCAGGAAGTAGATCGGGTGCCCGTACACCGACTGCCAATCCACTGAGAGCCGCCGGGCAATGCGCCCTAGCAGGTGCGAAGCCAGGTGTGGCACCGTCACCCACGGCAGGATCAGGAAGCGCGTGTTGTAGGCCAGCAGCCCGATGTTGTCCAGCCGCAGTCTTGTCCAACGAGGTGTGATCCTGAACGTGACGGCGTGATTCCAACGAGGAATGATCCTGAGCGGGCGGATTGGCCACCCGATTTGGGTGCTGTGGGAAGTGGTCGATCATCCTTCGATGGTGATCGACATGAACGAATCCAAAGTCCGCACGGTGCAGCAGGTGCGGGAGTTTTTGCAAGGC
>JAYSVE010001004.1:0-2540 GCA_043718725.1 Methylibium sp. | reverse complement strand
GCGTGAAGCTGACCGGCAAGCCGCAGAGCGGCATCACCGCCACCGACACGGTGCTGGCGCTGACCGAATTTCTGCGCAAGCAAAAAGTGGTGTCCTCGTACCTGGAGTTTTTCGGCGAAGGCGCCGCCCACCTGACACTGGGCGACCGCGCCACGATCTCCAACATGGCGCCCGAATACGGCTCCACCGCGGCCATGTTCTACATCGACGAGCAGACCATCAAGTACCTCAAGCTGACCGGGCGCGACGATGCGCAGGTGGCGCTGGTGGAGCTGTATGCGAAACACACCGGCCTGTGGGCCGACAGCCTGGCCAGCGCCGAATACGAACGCGTGCTCACGTTCGACCTGTCGTCGGTGGTGCGCAACATCGCCGGCCCGTCGAACCCGCACAACCGCGTGCCCACTTCCGAACTGGCCGCGCGCGGCATCAGCGGCGTGGTCGAGAACGAGCCGGGCCTGATGCCCGACGGCGCCGTCATCATCGCCGCCATCACCAGCTGCACCAACACCAACAACCCGCGCAACATGATCGCCGCGGGTCTGATCGCGCGCAACGCCAACCGCCTTGGCCTGACGCGCAAGCCGTGGGTCAAGAGTTCGCTCGCGCCCGGGTCCAAGACCGTCACCCTGTATCTCGAAGAAGCCGGCCTGATGCCGGAACTCGAGCAGCTTGGCTTTGGCGTCGTCGCCTATGCCTGCACCTCGTGCAACGGCATGTCGGGTGCGCTCGACCCGGTGATCCAGCAAGAGATCATCGAGCGCAAGCTGTACGCCACCGCGGTCTTGTCGGGCAACCGCAACTTCGACGGCCGCATCCACCCGTACGCCAACCAGGCATTCCTGGCCTCGCCGCCGCTGGTGGTGGCCTACGCGATCGCCGGCACCATCCGCTTCGACATCGAGAAGGACGTGCTGGGTCTGGACCCCGACGGCAAGCCGGTCACGCTCAAGGACATCTGGCCGAGCGACGAAGAGATCGACGCCATCGTCGCCTCCAGCGTCAAGCCGGAGCAGTTCCGCAAGGTCTACATCCCGATGTTCGCCAAGCAGGAAGACGACGGCATCAAGGTCAAGCCGCTGTACGACTGGCGCGCCCAGACCACCTACATCCGCCGTCCGCCGTACTGGGAAGGCGCACTGGCCGGCGAGCGCGCGCTCAAGGGCATGCGCCCGCTCGCCGTCCTGGGCGACAACATCACCACCGACCACCTGTCGCCGTCGAACGCCATCATGCTCGACAGCGCCGCCGGCGAATACCTGGCCAAGATGGGCTTGCCCGAAGAAGACTTCAATTCCTACGCCACCCACCGCGGCGACCACCTGACCGCGCAGCGCGCCACCTTCGCCAATCCAACCCTGAAAAACGAGATGGTGATTGTCGATGGCAAGCAAAAGGCCGGCTCGCTGGCCCGCATCGAGCCGGAAGGCACCGTCACGCGCATGTGGGAAGCCATCGAGACCTACATGGAGCGCAAGCAGCCTTTGATCATCATTGCCGGCGCCGACTATGGCCAGGGCTCGTCGCGCGACTGGGCCGCCAAGGGCGTGCGTCTGGCCGGCGTGGAAGCGATTGCCGCCGAAGGCTTCGAGCGCATCCACCGCACCAACCTGGTCGGCATGGGCGTGCTGCCGCTCGAATTCAAGGCCGGCGTGAACCGCCTGACCCTGGCCATCGACGGCAGCGAAACCTACGACGTCGTCGGCGAGCGCACGCCGCGCTCCACGCTCACCCTGGTTATCAACCGGCGCAGCGGCGAACGGGTCGAGGTGCCGGTCACCTGCCGCCTCGACACGGCCGAAGAAGTGGCGATCTATGAAGCCGGCGGCGTGCTGCAGCGCTTCGCGCAGGACTTCCTCGAGTCGACCAAGGCGGCCGCATGAGCGCGGTCCCGCAGGTGAAAATCCCCGCCACCTACATGCGCGGCGGGACCAGCAAGGGCGTTTTCTTTCGCCTGCAAGACTTGCCGCAGGCCGCGCAAATGCCGGGCGCCGCGCGCGACGCGCTGCTGCTGCGCGTGATCGGCAGCCCCGACCCGTACGGCAAGCAGATCGACGGCATGGGCGGCGCCACCTCGAGCACCAGCAAGGCGGTGATCCTGTCGCCAAGCCAGCGTGAAGGCCACGACGTCGACTACATGTTCGGCCAGATCGCCATCGACAAGGCCTTTGTGGACTGGAGCGGCAATTGCGGCAACCTGTCGGCGGCGGTGGGCTCGTTTGCGATCAGCGGCGGCATGGTGGACCCGGAGCGCATCCCGCACGACGGCGTGGCCACGGTGCGCATCTGGCAGGCCAATATCGGCAAGACCATCATTGCCCACGTGCCGATCAGCGCCGGGGCGGTGCAGGAAACGGGCGACTTTGCGCTCGACGGCGTCACCTTCCCGGCGGCCGAAGTGCAGCTCGAGTTCATGGATCCGGCGGCCGAGGAAGAGGGCGGCGGCGGCTCCATGTTCCCAACCGGGAACCTGGTCGATGAGCTCGAAGTGCCCGGCGTGGGCACCTTCAAGGCCACCATGATCAACGCCGGCATCCCGA
>JAYSVE010001003.1:0-5878 GCA_043718725.1 Methylibium sp. | reverse complement strand
CCAGGTTCCTGGGCTTGACCCACATCGCGTCGAACACCGCGTCGACATAGCGCTCGAAAGACTCGGGCCGGCGCATCTGCAGGCCCACCGCGCCGCGCATCAGCGTGAGCGTGTTGATCGGGAAATGCGGGTTGAACTCGAACGGCACCGCGTAGCGCCGCGCCCACCGTGCGATGTCCTCGCCCATCCAGCGGCCCTTGGCGGGCACTGTGACCGGGCTGGAATTTCCGGTGGCCTTGAACACGCCGCCCAGCAGCATCGGCCGGTGGACCAGTTGCGCGCCGCCCTGGGCCGCGATGCGCGGCAACTGGGTGTGTGCCAGGTAGGTCGTGGGGCTGCCGAAATCGAAGAAGAACTCAATGGTCTTTGTCATGGCCGCGAAGCTTTCACCAGTGTTCCATCCAGGGCCGCAGGTCCAGCTCGTGCGTCCAGGCGCTGCGGGCCTGGTGGTGCAACTGCCAGTAGTTCTCGGCGATGTGGTCCGGGTTCAGGATGCCGTCGCGCGCCTTCAAGGCATGGCGCTCGGGGAAGTTCTGGGCGATGAAGGCCGTGTCGATCGCACCGTCTATCACCACGTGCGCCACGTGAATGCCTTGCGGCCCGAGTTCGCGCGCCATGCTTTGCGCCAGGGCGCGCAGCGCGTGCTTGGCGCCGGCAAATGCCGCGAATCCCGCCGACCCGCGCAGGCTCGCCGTCGCGCCGGTGAACAGAATCGTGCCGCGCCCGCGCGGGATCATCACCTTGGCCACTTCACGCCCCGTCAAGAAGCCCGCCAGCGCGCCCATCTCCCAGACCTTGCGGTAGACGCGTTCGGTGGTCTCGGTAACGGGGAAGTTGACGTTGGCGCCGATGTTGAACACCGCCACCTCGATCGGTGCGATCTCGCGCTCGATTTGCGCCACCAACGCCACCACGGCGGCCTCGTCGCGCGCGTCCGACCCGAAGCCATGCGCCTGACCGCCGTCGGCGCGGATCTGCTCGACCAGCGGGGTCAGTTTGGCGGCGCTGCGGCGTGTGACGCAGGCGATGAAGCCTTCGCGCGCGAAGCGTCGCGCGATCGCGCCGCCGGTGGCATCACCGGCGCCGACGACGAGGGCGGCTTTGGCTGGACCCATGGGTTGAAGGCTATGAGGCTTGGGTGCGCCGCGATGGTACGCCCGCGCGAGCCGCACCAGCGGGTGGCGGCGCCAATGCCGATAGGCCAGGCCATCCGACATGGGATCGCCACGCCGGATGGCGGGCGCTGCATCGCGCCGGGAGGGGCGGCCGTTCGGCAAACGCGGTTGATGGCCGTCAACGTCGCTTTGCGCGTGGCGCCGCAAAATCGCCCGGCAGATCGATGCCGCACATCCTCTTGACCCAAGGACTCGCGATGAAAATTCTGGTGGCCGTGGACGGAAGCGCGTTCACCAAACACATGCTGGCCTACCTGGCGGCTCACGACGAATGGCTCGGTCCCAAGCACCGGTACACGGTGTTCACGGCCGTGTTGGCGGTGCCGCCGCGGGTGCTGAAGTTGATCGACCGGGAGCGGGTCAAGGACCACTGCGTCGAGGAGGCCGAAAAGATCTTCCGGCCGATCCGCCGCTTCCTGAAGATCCAGGGCATTGACGCCAGCTTCGTCAGCAAGGTCGGACACCCCGCCGAGCTGATCGCCAAGTTTGCCCGCACCGGCCGCTTCGATTTGCTGATGATGGGTTCACACGGGCACGGGTCCTTGGCCGGACTCGTGCTCGGTTCGGTCGCGACCAAGGTGCTGGCAGGCTGCAAGGTGCCGCTGTTGCTGGTGCGTTGACGAGTCGTTGGCCTTTGCCGGGCCGCCATGGGTCGTCAATCGGGGCCCAGTTCGCGGCGCAATTCGCGGCGCAGTTCGGCGGCGCAGACGGCCACCGCCGCATTGGCCTCGTCGATCACGCGCCCCATCAGGATGAAGCCGTGAATCTGGCGCTCGAAGCTGAGGTGCGTCGCGCGGTTGCCCGCCTCCGTCAGGCGTTGGGCGTAGTGCAGGCCTTCGTCGCGCAACGGGTCGTAGCCGGCGGTCAGCACCAGGGCCGGCGGCAGGTTGGCCAGGTTGGCGTGCAGCAGCGGTGAGGCGCGCCAGTCGTGGTCGTGCTCGGGCTGGGTGATGTAGTGGTCGTGGAAGTAGCGCATGGTGTCCTGTGTGAGCAGGTAGCCTTGGCCGTTGTGGGTGTGCGAGGGCGCGCTGCGCCGCATGTCGGTGGCCGGGTAGATGAGCAACTGGTAGGCCAGCTTGAGCGGCGCGCCATCACGCACCGCGATGGCCACCACCGCCGCCAGGTTGCCGCCGGCGCTGTCGCCACCGACGGCCATGCGGGCCGGGTCCAGGCCCAGCTCGGCGGCCTGCGAGTGGACCCAGTAGGTGGCCGCAATGCAATCGTCCACGGCCGCCGGAAAGCGGTGTTCGGGGCCCATGCGGTAGTCGACCGCCACGACCGCGATGCCAGCGCCGTTGGCGAGTTCGCGGCACAGGGTGTCGTGGCTGTCGAGGTCGCCGATGACCCAGCCGCCGCCGTGAAAGAACACCAGCACGGGCAAGGCGCCTGACGGCTGGCCGTGGCCGGAGACGTCCGCGCGCACCGCGGCGCTGAGCGGCAGGTACAGGCGCAGCGGGATCGCGCCATGCGGCCCTGGCGCCTGCAGCGGTCGCACCTGCGCCACGGCCGGCGGTTGGGGCTGGGTGATGTGGCGCCGCTCCAGGTAGGCGCGGCGCGCTTCCTCGGGGGTCAGGGTGTGCACCGGCGGCACGCCGCGCTGCTCCATCATTTCCAGCAATGCCTTGGCTTGGGGGTGCAGCATGACGGTCCTTGTTCTGCAATGGTGAAAGGGTGGGTGTGGGCCTGCGCCACGGGTGTGGCGACTTCGAAACGCTACAAGGTTCGGTGCCGCGCCAGCGGCGGGTTCTTGGCGAAGTAGCGCTTGATGCCGGTGGCCAGCGCCTCGACCAACTCGCGCTGGTATTTCGGGTCGCGCAGCTTGGCTTCTTCTTCCGGGTTGGAAATGAAGGCGGTTTCGACCAGGATGGACGGAATGTCGGGTGCCTTCAGCACCGCAAAGCCGGCCTGTTCGACCCGGGGCTTGTGCAGGTGGCCGACCTTGCCGATGCGTCCCAGCACCTCGCTGCCGACCTTCAAGCTGTCGTTGATTTGGGCCGTGGTGCTCATGTCAAGCAAGGTGCGCAGGATGGTCGGGTCGCGGGCCTTGAGGTTGGCGCCGCCCACCAGGTCGGCGGCGTTTTCGCGGTCGGCCATCCAGCGGGCGGCCGAGCTGCTGGCGCCGTTCTGGCTCAGCGCAAACACCGAGGCGCCGCGCGCCCGCGGGGTCATGAAGGCGTCGGCGTGCAGCGACACGAACAGGTCGGCCTGCACCCTTCTTGCCTTGCGCACCCGGTCCTGCAAAGGGACGAAGAAGTCGGCGTCCCGCGTCAGCATGGCGCGCATGCCGGGCAGGGCATTGATGCGGTCGCGCAATTGCAGCGCGATGGCCAGCACCACGTCCTTCTCGCGCAGCCCGGTGGGGCCGCTTGCGCCAGGGTCCTCGCCGCCGTGGCCAGGGTCCAGCGCGACGATCACCAGCCGGTCCAGTTTGGCCTGCGCCGCGGCCGTCGGCGGGGGCGCAGGCGCGGGCGTCTGGCGCTGAGGGGCCGAGGCCGCGGGCGCCGTCGCGGTCACGCCGGAAGCCGGGGCGGTCGTCGAAACCGGGGCCGAAGCCGAAGCCGAAGCCGATGCCGCGGAGGCCGCGACGTCGGCAGGTGTTTCCATTCTTCCGATGAACTCGCCGAGCGCGTCCCGCACCGCCTGGGCCGCTTTCTGCTCGGCCTGCTGCTTGTCGCGGATCAGCGCCAGCAACGGGTCACGCTGCTGGGTCGGGTACAGGTCGAAGACCAGCCGGTGCTGGTAGGCCGCCACCGGCGCCAGGGTGAACAACTGCGGCGCGATGGCCTGCTTCAGGTCGATGGCCAGGCGCACCACCCGAGGCTGGTTCTGGCCGACGCGCACGCTGGCGATGAAGGGGTCGTCGGCGCGGATCTTGCCGACCAGTTCGCGCAGCGACGGGCTCAGCTCCAGCCCGTCGACGTCGATCACCAGGCGCTGCGGGTCGGACACCATGAAGTGGCGCTCCTGCAGCGGCGCATCGGATTCGATCGTCACGCGGGTGTAGTCGGCCGCCGGCCAGACCCGCACCGCGACGATGCTGGCGCCACTGGCGCCATGCACCAGGTCACGCACACCCAGCATCAGCACCACGGCGCCCATGGCGCGAAGGGCACGGCGGCGATCCGGCGCCGGGCTCACAACAAGCCCCGCCCGAGCGCCGTTTGGGCGCTGAAGGCGACCTGGCGTTGCTCGTCCAGACCCGGCTCGATGCCGATCAGCAGGTCCGCCAGCGGCAAACATCCAGCGGCCTTCTCGGGCCACTCCACCAGCTTCAGCCCGGGGCTTGTGAACACCTCCCGAAAGCCCGCGTCTTCCCACTCTTGCGGGTCGTTGAAGCGGTAAAAGTCGAAGTGCCAGATGTTCCGGCCGGGGCGCTCGTAAGGCTCCATCACCGCATAGGTCGGGCTCTTGATGCGGCCGGTGACGCCCAGCGCTTGCAGCAGGTAACGCACGAACGTGGTCTTGCCGGCCCCCAGGGGACCGCGCAATTCGATGAACGCGGTATCGATGCCGGGGCGCTGCGCCAGGGCGGCCGCACGGGCGGCGCAGGCGGCCTCGTCGGGCCAGAGCATGGAACGGGTTTCTAGAATGGACAAATGACCGAAGCTCGAAAAGTGGATGGGCAAGCCCTGCTGACGCAACTGCGCGGCTGGGCCACAACGTTGGGATTTTCCCAGATCGGTGTGGCCGATGTCGATTTGTCGTCTGCCGAGGCCGGCCTGCTGGCGTGGCTGCACAACGGTTTTCATGGCGGCATGGGCTACATGGCGGCACACGGCCTCAAGCGGGCGCGCCCCGCCGAACTGGTGCCCGGCAGCGTGCGAGTGGTCACCGCGCGGATGGACTACCTGCCGCGCCATACCGCCGACGGCTGGCAGGCGGTGGAGTGGCGCGGCCTGCAAGACCCGGCCCATGCCAATGTGTCGATCTATGCGCGCGGCCGCGACTACCACAAGGTCTTGCGCGCCCGCCTGCAAGAACTCGCCGACCGTCTGGCGCAACAGGTCGGCCCGTTCGGCCACCGCGTGTTCACCGATTCGGCGCCGGTGCTCGAGGTCGAGCTGGCCGCACGCAGCGGCATCGGCTGGCGCGGCAAGCACACGCTGCTGCTGGACCGCGAGGCCGGCTCGATGTTCTTTCTGGGCGAGATCTACGTCGACCTGGCGCTGCCGCTCACGCCCGCCGCACAGGCGCATTGCGGCACGTGCAGCGCCTGCATCGATGTGTGCCCGACCCAGGCCATCGTCGCGCCCTACCGGCTCGATGCGCGGCGCTGCATTTCCTACCTGACCATCGAGCACGACGGGCCCATCCCGCTGGAGCTGCGGTCCTTGATGGGCAACCGCATCTACGGCTGCGACGATTGCCAACTGGTCTGCCCCTGGAACAAATACGCCCGGCGCAGCGTGCTGGCCGACTTCGACGCGCGCGCGCCGGTCGGCGCGGCGACCTTGCTGCAACTGTGGGCATGGAGCGAGGCCGACTTTCGGCGCGCGACCGAAGGCAGCGCGATCCGGCGCATCGGCTTCCAGCGATGGCAGCGCAACCTGGCCGTGGCGCTGGGCAATGCGTTGCACGGCGGGGCCGACGAAGGCGTGCGCCCGGCGCTGCAAGCGCAGCGCGAAGCGGCCAGCCCGCTGGTACGGGAGCACATCGACTGGGCACTCGCCGCGGCGCCGTCGGCGCACGCGTGAACGGCGCAT
>JAYSVE010001002.1:0-2544 GCA_043718725.1 Methylibium sp. | reverse complement strand
TTGATCAACGTGGGCGAGGCGATCGGCGTGATCGCAGCGCAGTCGATCGGCGAGCCGGGCACGCAGTTGACGATGCGCACCTTCCACATCGGTGGTGCGGCGTCGCGTGCGGCGGTGGCATCCAGCGTGGACGCCAAGTCGGACGGCCGCATCGGCTTCAACGCCACGATGCGCTATGTGACCAACAGCAAGGGCGAGCTGGTGGTGATTTCGCGTTCCGGCGAGATCATCATCTTCGACCAGCACGGCCGCGAGCGTGAGCGCCACAAGGTGCCCTACGGCGCATTGCTGAGCATCAAGGCCGACCAGCAGATCAAGGCCGGCACCGTGCTGGCCAACTGGGACCCGCTGACCCGCCCGATCATCACCGAGTTCGCCGGCAAGGCGAAATTCGAGAATGTCGAGGAGGGCCTGACGGTCGCCAAGCAGCTCGACGAGGTCACGGGCCTGTCGACCCTGGTGGTCATCGACTCCAAGCGCCGCGGCGTGGCCAAGGTCGTGCGCCCGCAGGTGAAGCTGCTGGACGTGGCGGGCAACGAGGTGAAGATCCCCGGCACCGATCACTCGGTGACGATCGGCTTTCATGTCGGCTCACTGGTTCAAATTCGCGACGGGCAGGACCTGGTGCCTGGCGAAGTGCTGGCGCGCATTCCGGTCGAAGGCCAGAAGACACGCGACATCACCGGCGGCTTGCCGCGGGTGGCCGAGCTGTTCGAAGCGCGCACGCCCAAGGACAAGGGCACGCTCGCTGAAGTCACCGGCACGGTGTCGTTCGGCAAGGAGACCAAGGGCAAGCAGCGGCTGCAGATCACCGACCCCGAAGGCAAGGTCTACGAAGAGTTGGTGCCCAAGGAGAAGAACGTCGTCGTGCACGAAGGCCAGGTGGTCAACAAGGGCGAATCCATCGTTGACGGCCCGGCCGACCCACAGGACATCCTGCGCCTGCTGGGCATCGAGGAGTTGGCGCGCTACATCGTCGACGAAGTGCAGGACGTGTACCGTTTGCAGGGCGTGAAGATCAACGACAAGCACATCGAGGTGATCGTTCGCCAGATGCTGCGTCGGGTGCAGATCACCAATGCCGGCGACACCGCCTATATCGTCGGCGAGCAGGTCGAGCGCTCGGAGTTGCTTGACACCAACGACCGCATGGTCAAGGAAGACAAGATGACGGCGACCCATGCCGACGTGCTGCTGGGCATCACCAAGGCGTCGCTGTCCACCGACAGCTTCATCTCGGCCGCATCGTTCCAGGAAACCACCCGCGTGCTCACCGAGGCCGCGATCATGGGCAAGCGCGACGAGCTGCGTGGCCTGAAGGAGAACGTCATCGTCGGCAGGCTGATTCCAGCCGGCACCGGCATGGCGTTTCACGACGCCCGCAAGACCAAGGAAGCGATGGACGACGCCGAGCGCCGCACCATTGCGCTCCAAGAGGCCGAAGAACTGGCGGCGGTTCAAATGGCCGCGGTGGACTCGGCCAGCGACAGCGCCGACTGAGGTATCGCCACTCGCATCCAGGGCAGATCTCAAGGAAATGTGGCTTTGCCACTTTCCTTGATCCCCGCGGAGGACGGCCGGCCGCGGCCAGCCTTGGGGCGCTCATGAGCCGCCCTATTTTTCGCGTCAGCGCTGTGCCCAGGCCGTCGGCGTGAGGATCGCCAAGCCCAGCGGTCGGGCGCGACGAGCACACCGCAGCACGGCGCGGTCACGGCTCAACAGGGCGCTGGCGCCGCATTGCAATGCCAGGTCGATGAACTTCTGATCGTCCGGGTCGGTGCAGCGTGGCGTGCCGCGCGACGGTCCCGACAACGCGGGCACCAGGTTCACCGTTGCGCTCCAGGTGCGCAGGATCGCCGGGACGTCGGGTTCCCAGGAACCGAGCGTGCCGCGAGTGAGCACATGCTCCAACTCGTCCCGCATGGCGGCCGACGCGATCCATCGGGCCTGTCCAGACCCCAGGGCCACGCCCAGCGCATCGCAGCCGGCGTCGCCAAACACCAGCCAGTCCAGCACGACGTTCGTGTCCAAAACAAGCAGCACCTGTGGCGGTGGGGCATCGGTGGGGCATGCGGTGGTGGGCATCCCGGCAGGTTAGCGCGGACAGCGAACTTGAGCGGCTGTCGCAATCAGTTCTTGACAGTTCCGCCATGGCCCGGGCATACTCCAAGGCTTCGCTGAAATCTCCTGTTGCACCGTTCGGTAACGCAGAACTTCGGCTCCGCCCAAACGGCCGGGCGCTTGACTTAAAGAATCAGGCGCCAGGTTCAACGGGCCCAAGACTGATCGCTAAGACGCCCGCACGCTGCACCTCAGGTGGGCGTGTGGCGAGCAAGCGATACAAGTTGGGGACAGAAAAATGATTCAAATGCAATCGCGGCTCGACGTCGCGGACAACACTGGCGCCAAGTCCGTCATGTGCATCAAGGTGCTGGGCGGCTCCAAGCGTCGCTATGCCGGCATCGGCGATGTCATCAAGGTCAGCATCAAAGAGGCCGCGCCGCGTGGTCGCGTCAAGAAGGGCGAGATCTACAGCGCCGTCGT
>JAYSVE010001001.1:0-2544 GCA_043718725.1 Methylibium sp. | reverse complement strand
AGATCGTCGCGGCGCTTGGAGACGGCGCGCGCTTCGGCCTGTCGATTGCCTATTCGATGGAAGGCCGGGACCACGGCGGCGCCCTGGAAACGGCCGGCGGACTGAAGAAGGCGTTGGCGCTGCTGGTCGATGGCGCGGCAGCAGGGGCCGACGATGGCTTCTGGTATGTCGCCGCCGATGTGTTCGCGCCGCGATTCGAGTTCGACGCGCGCGCCGCGCAAGACTTTGAACGCAGCGACGAACTCGCCCGCCTGTGGATGGCGCCGAACCCGCCGCAACACCCACTCGGTGACTTTGCAATCGACGCCGGGCTGGCCGTGCCCGGCCGGGACGGAGAACGCCTCACATGGACCGGCATCGGCCTGTTTCGCGCCGCCTTTGTCAGCCAACTGATGTCGGCGCTCATGCCCGGCGTCAAGGCCACGTTGCGGCCTTACCTCGACGCGGCCATGCGCCAGGGTCGGCTCGGCGCCACCGCCTATGCGGGGCCGTGGGCCGACGTCGGCACCCCCGAGCGGCTGGCCGCGCTGCAAACGACGGGCTGAGCGCGGCGGCCGGCGCCGGCCTCATGCGGCGTGGACATCGCCGGCCTGAGGGCAGCGGTTGACCTCCAGCGACACGTGCACCAATTGCACATGGTGCGCCAGCCGGGCCCGATAGACCGCCGGGGCCAGCGGCGTATCGGCCACCACGCAGGCGATGGCGGCGAACTTGTCGCGACCGACGCGCCAGACATGCAGGTCGGCGACCTTGGCGTCACCGTCGGATTCGAGCACCTCGCGCAGGGTCTGCGTCAACGGGTGGTCCATCTCGCGGTCCAGCAAGACCGTGGCCGAGTCGCGCATCAAACCGACCGCCCAGACGCCGATCACGACCGCGCCCAGCACGCCCACCAGCGGGTCCAGCCACCACCAGCCCAGCCACAGCGCGGCCGCCAGCGCGGCGATGGCCAGCACCGAAGTCAGCGCGTCGGCCAGCACATGGGCATAGGCGGCGCGCAGATTCAGGTCGGCGCCCTGGGCCGGCGCCTGCCCGCCGTCGTGGTCGTGGGCCGCGCTTTGGGCAGGCGTGTCATGGCCCTGCCCCTGTCCATGCGCGGCCGCGTGGCCCGCGTCATGACCGTGGCCATGGCCGTGGCCCGCATGGGCGGCGTGCTCATGCCCGCCATGCTCGGCGCCATGCAAAAGCCACGCCGACAACAGGTTGACGACCAGGCCGATCAGTGCCACCACCAGTGCGGTTTGGGCTGACAGCGGTTCGGCCTTCCACAGCCGCAGCGCCGATTCCAGCAGGATGCCCAGCGCGACGATGCCCAGCACCATCGCACTGGCAAAACTCCCCAGCACCTCGATCTTCCAGGTGCCGAACGCATAGCGGGTGTCGCGCGCGTGGCGGCGCGCCAGCCAGTACGCCAGCGCCGCCACGCCCAGCGCCAGCGCGTGCGTGCCCATGTGCCAGCCGTCGGCGAGCAGCGCCATCGAACCGGTCCACCAACCGGCGGCGATTTCCACCGCCATGGTCACCAGTGTCAGTGCCAACACCCAACGGGTGCGCGCTTCGCCGACGCGGTTGCCGGCATCGAACTGGTGGGTGTGGCGCCAGGCGCTGAGGTCGTGGGCGTGGATCGTCATGGTGGGGCGTACGGTTTCGCCAGTCCGCGCATCAGGCCGCCAGCGGCGCGCTGACTCGGTCGATCCGGGCCAACAGCTCCGGGGTCAATCGCGCCACCACGTCCACCGCGGCCAGGTTGGCCTGCAACTGCTTCAGGGTCGAAGCGCCGGTGATGACGCTGCTGACATGCGGGTTCTTCGCCACCCAGGCGATCGCCAGTTGCGCGACGCTGCATCCCAACTCGGCCGCGATCGTCTCGAACTGCCCCACCGCGGCGGCCTTGGCCGGGTCGGCCAGGCTTTCTTGCAGAAAGTCCATGCCGGCCATCGCGCCGCGGCTGCCCTTGGGAATGCCGCCTTTGTATTTGCCGGTCAGCAGGCCGCTGGCCAGCGGGCTCCAGGTGGTCAGGCCCAGGCCGATGTCGGCGTACAGGCTCGCGTACTCCTGCTCGACCCGATGGCGGTGGAACAGGTTGTACTGGGGCTGCTCCACCACCGGTTTGTGCAAGTGGTGTTTGTCGGCCACGCTCCAGGCGGCTTGAATCTCTTGCGCACCCCATTCGCTGGTGCCCCAGTAGAGCGCCTTGCCGCGGCGGATCATGTCGCTCATGGCCCAGACGGTTTCCTCGATCGGCGTGTGCGGGTCGGGGCGGTGGCAGTAGACCAGGTCGATGAAGTCCAGCCCCATGCGCGCCAGCGATCCATCAATGGCCTGGGACAGGTACTTGCGGTTCAGCGTGTCGCGGCGGTTGGTGGCGTGGCCGTCGCGGTCCAGCCCCCAGAAGAACTTGGTGGAGACAACGTAATTCAGCCGCGGCCACTTGAGCGCCTTGATGGCCTGGCCCATCACCACTTCGCTCTGGCCTTTAGCATAGGCCTCGGCGTTGTCGAAGAAGTTGACGCCGGCATCCATCGCGGCGGCCATCATCTCCTT
>JAYSVE010000101.1:0-2300 GCA_043718725.1 Methylibium sp. | reverse complement strand
ATGCGTCCGGCCAGGCCATGCTCGACCGGCTGGGCGATGCGGTCCCAGGGCGCGTGCTGGCGTTCGCGCTGCATCACGTGGCCTCGACCGGGATCGATGTCTGGCTGGCCGCCCTGGCCTATGGCGCGTCCGGCATCGCGATCCTGTGCACAGGCGGCGAAGCGCCGCAGTATGTGGACGCCCTGACCGCGCAGATGAAGGTCGCTCAGGCCGTGCTCGCTGGTCTTGGCTATGCCGGCCCGCATTTTCAACTGCTCCGGGTGGGCGCCTCGGAACTCGACCCAGCCCACGAGCTCGCGTCGGCATTGCGTCTCGCACCGCGTGGTGCTGTGCCGACATCGCCGGCCCTGTTCCATCTCGCGCTCGACAAGCGCAACACGCTGGATTACGCGCTCGACCATCTGCACCGCCACGCGCCGCTTCAGCCGCAGCATATCGGCCTGCCGGTCGGCGCCCCGTTCGGCGCGCTGGTGCTCGACCGCGAGGCGTGCAGCCTGTGCATGGCGTGCGTGGGCGCGTGTCCGGCGGCGGCGCTGCAGGACGGGCAGGGCGCCCCGCAATTGCGCTTCATCGAGAAGAACTGCGTCCAGTGCGATTTGTGCGTCAACACCTGTCCCGAGCATGCGATAACGCTGGCGCCGCGCATGTCGTTCGCGCCGGAGCGCATGCAGGCGGTGGTCATCAACGAGTCGCAGCCTTTCTACTGCATTCGCTGCAGCAAGGCCTTCGGCACATTGCACATGGTCGAGAACATGCTGGCCCGGCTGGCGGCCCATTCTGCCTTCGCCGGCAATCTTGATCGCTTGAAAATGTGCGGGGATTGCCGGGTGGTGGACATGATGACACCGACCGACGAGATGCAGGTAACGACGCTCAGACGCAGTCAGTAGGCGCTCGGGCAACCCGGCGCTGACACCTACATCTGCTCAGTTCTCGCCAGCAGCAGCCACATGCGGTTCGAGAACGTCCGCCAGCCAGTCCATGATCGCCAGCACGCGCGGCGCGAGCTGACGCCGGTTCGCATACAGCAGGCTGACCGGCATCGGTTCAGCGGTGAATTCCTCCATCACACTGACCAGGCGCCCCTGCGCGATCAGCGGCGCGATGCCCAGTGCCGGTACCTGGATCAGGCCCAGTCCTGCCAAGGCGGCGCTCTGGTAGGCATCCGTGCCGTTAACGACGAGAGAAGCGGCCACGGGCCAGCTCTTGTAGCGCTTGTCGGCTGCGTCAAAATAGTCCCAGCCCGCTCCTTGCGATGTCAGGCGCGGCGTGTAATGGACAATGCGGTGGCGCGCGAGATCGCCCAGCGAACCTGGCGTTCCATGCGCTTCGAGATAGGCGGGACTTGCCACATTGAGCATAGCCAGCAGACCAAGAGGGCGCGCGACCAGATCCGAGTCGCCAAGTGCGCCGATGCGCAGTACGCAGTCGAAGCCTTCCTGGACCAGATCCACATGCCGGTCAGTCGTACTAATGCCCACTTCCAGCTGGGGATGGGCGGACAAAAACTCCGGCAGGCGTGGAATCACGATGTCGCGCGCAATCTGATTTGACAGGTCGATGCGCAGCCGGCCAGTCAATCCCGTTAGCGCTGGCCTGAACATGGCCCCGAGCTGCTCGGCCTCCGCTTGTAGATCCTTACAGCGCTCCAGAAAGCGTTCCCCATCCGGGGTCAGCCGTACGCTACGTGTTGTTCGGTGCAGCAGGCGCGTGCCAAGGCGCGCTTCGAGCTTCTGGACCGAATCGGAGACGTGTCCTTTGGCAAATCCCAGTTGCTCAGCGGCCCGGCTGAAGCTGGACAGGTCGGCGACCTTGGCAAAAATACGGAGCTCCTCGAAGTTCATTGACACACTCGATTGTTCTTAAATGAGAACAGTGTAGCTGAATCTTGCTGCTTTATCGGGGCATTAAAAATAGTTAAAGTTCCTTCATGCAGTTTTATACACCACCCAGGAGAAATTCATGAAGACCAACATTACCCCGTCGTCACGCGTCGCCCTTATCACTGGGGGCAGTCGAGGTCTTGGACGCAGCGCTGCACTCCATCTGGCCGCGGCAGGGGTCGACGTGATCATCACGTATTTGGGCCAGGACGCGGCGGCCCAGGCGGTGGTTACAGAAATCAGTGGCAAAGGCCAGCGTGCCGTTGCATTGCAACTGGACGTGGGCGACAGCGCATCCTTTCCGGCCTTTGCTGAGGCCGTACGTGCGAATTTGCACCAGCACTTCGCCCGCGATACTTTCGATTATCTTGTCAATAACGCGGGCACTGGCGCCCGCGCCAGCTTTTCCGAGACGAC
>JAYSVE010000011.1:0-2465 GCA_043718725.1 Methylibium sp. | reverse complement strand
GCCGGCGCAAGGTGATGAGCGTGACCGAGCTGACCGGCATGGAAGGCGATGTGATCACGATGCAAGATATTTTTGTCTACAAGCAAACCGGCGTGGAGTCTGACGGCACCGTCAGGGGTTTTTTCCAGGCCACGGGGGTGCGGCCCCGATTTGTCGAGCGGCTCAAGGCGCATGGCGTCGTGGTGCCCGAGTCATTGTTCGACCCGTCGCGCCGAATGGAGTAAGGCATGGACACGAGCTATGTATTGTTCATCGTGCTGATGTTTGTGGCGGTGGTGCTGGCGCTTGAAGGCGGGTTCCAGGTCTGGGCGTCCAAGAACAGTGCCGAGGCCAAGCGTGTGGCGGGACGGCTGCGTCAGTTGGAAGGCAGCAGTGATGAGACCCCGCTCAGCATCGAGCGGCACGCGACGGTGCGCCGCTTGAACTGGCTGGACGACGCCGCCGTGGCGGCGATGCCCAAGGGCCCAGAACTGCTGAACTATCTGGAAACCTCGGGCACGGGCCGCGGCGCGGGAGAAATGATCCTGTACAGCGGGGTGCTCGGTGCCGGCGGCTGGGCGTTGCCATTTGTGTTGGGAAGGCCCTGGATGTTCTCGCTGCTGCTGGCCGGAATTTTGGCCAGCGCGCCGTGGTTCTGGCTTGCCTACCAGCGCAACAAGCGCATCCGCCTGTTCGAACGCCAGATCCCAGAAGCGCTGGACCTGATGGGCCGCGCGTTGCGCGCCGGACATGCCTTCCCGACGGCGGTGAAGATGGTCGGCGACGAGATGCCGGACCCGATTGCAAGAGAGTTCCGCACCTTGTTCGACGAAACCAATTTTGGCGTTCCGCAGAACGAGGCGCTGACGCGGCTGGCCGACCGGGTGCCCATCGACGACCTGCGCTATTTTGTGATCGCGGTGATGATCCAGCGTGAATCGGGCGGCAACCTGGCCGAGTTGCTGGACAGTATTGCCGCCATCGTGCGCGCCAGGATCAAGCTGCTCGGCGAGGTGCGCACCTTGTCGGCCGAGGGCAAGATGTCGGCCTGGATTCTTGGTCTGCTGCCGGTCGCCGTGGCGGTGATGATCAACATCGTCAACCCCAATTTCATGACCGTGTTGTGGACCGACCCTATGGGCTTGCGCATGCTGGGGGGTGCGCTGCTGATGATGGCGGTCTCGGTGGTGTGGATGCGCAGCATCATCAATATCAGGGTCTGAGGAGAACACCATGTCCTTGATGCAAATGGCATTCCTGGCGCTGGTGTTCATCGGCACTTTTGCGCTTGCCTACTGGCTTGTGCAATTGACCGGGGGCAACAATTCGGCGCAGCGCATGCGCCGGGTCCTGGGCGAGCCGTCGATGTTTGAGTCCCCGGCCGAGCGCTTCGTCACCCGGGTGGCGAAGGCGACGGGACCGATTGCCAAGTTGTCGATGCCCGAGGAGGGCTACGAAGGGTCGGCGCTCCGTCGCCGCTTTGTCATGGCGGGCATCCGCAATGCCACGGCACCGGCGGCCTATTTCGGCGGCAAGACCATTCTCGCGGTGGGCCTGCCGATGTTGACCTTCATCGTGCTCACGCTGCTGAAGCAGCCGCCGGTGAAGGGCAACGCGCTGTTGTTCTGGTTGTTGCTGGCCGCGACGGTGGGCTACTACCTGCCCAACTTCATCTTGTCGCGCATGGTGTTCGTGCGCCAGCGCGAGATTTTCGAGAACTTCCCCGACGCACTGGACCTGATGACGGTGTGCATGGAAGCGGGCCTGGGCACCGAGGCGGCCCTGACCAAGGTGGCCGAGGAGATGGTGCACAAGAGCGTGGTGCTGAGCGACGAGATGCGGCTGGTGAACCTGGAGTTGCGCGCCGGCGCGCCTCGGGAGCGGGCACTGCGCAACCTGGCGATACGCACCGGCGTGGAAGAGGTCGACGGCTTTGTCTCGATGATCATCCAGGCCGAGCGTTTTGGTACCAGCATTGCGCAGGCGCTGCGGGTGCACTCCGACATGCTGCGCACGCGCCGCCGCCAGCGCGCCGAAGAAGCCGCGGCGAAGATTGCGTTGAAGCTGCTGTTCCCGTTGATCTTCGGCATATTCCCGTCGCTGTTGTTGGTCCTGATGGGGCCGGCCATGATCCAGATCTACCGCATACTGCTGCCGACGATGGCGGGTACGCGCTGACACCCCAGTGTTCCGTCCAAGGAGAAACCGCCATGCGTGTTCAATACAAAGTCGGGACCGTTGCAGCGATGCCAGCCGCCAAGAAGGCCGCGCCGCGCAAGCCACGCTCCAAGTCGCGCACGGCCAAACGTCCGGCGGCGAAGCGGCCGGTGGCCAAGCGCAGCAGCTTTCCGGTGCGCGCCATCCTTGCCAGCGCGGTGATGCTGGCAGCGGCCGGCTGCGCCTCGCTCGACCCCAACCTGGCCAAGGCATGGACCATCGAGCCTGTGCTCAATGTGGTGCACAGCCTTCAAACCAGCCAGGCCTAC
>JAYSVE010000002.1:0-5771 GCA_043718725.1 Methylibium sp. | reverse complement strand
CCCATGCTGGCCGACCAGGGCGTCTACCTGGGCAGCGAGTCCGGCATGGCGCGTGCTGCGCGAGCACGGGCAGAACGCCCGCCGAGGCCGCGCCAAGGCGCCCAAGGCGACGCGACCGCCCACCACCCACATCGCCACGGCCCCAGGGCAGGTCTGGTGCTGGGACATGATCTACCTGCCGGCCAACGTGATGGGCCGCTGGTTCCACCTGTACCTGATCCTGGACCTGTTCAGCCGCAAGATCGTGGGTGCTGAGGTGCACGACAGTGACGACGCCGACCATGCCGCGCACCTGGTGCGACGCACGGCGCTGGCCGAGAGCATCGCCACCATGAACACCAAGCCCGTGCTGCATGGCGACAACGGCTCCACCCTGAAGGCCACGACGGTGCTGGCGATGCTGCAGTGGCTGGGCGTGAAGCCTTCGTACTCGCGGCCCCGCGTCAGCGATGACAACGCCTATGCCGAGTCGCTGTTCCGCACCGCCAAGTACCGGCCAGAGTTCCCGGCCAAGGGCTTCGCTAGCCTGGACGAGGCCAGGGCATGGGCGGCCGAGTTCGTGCGTTGGTACAACGTCGATCACCGCCACAGCGGTATCCGCTACGTCAGCCCGCAGCAGCGCCACGTCGGCGATGACCACGCCATCCTGGCCGCTCGGCACGCGCTCTACGCACAAGCCAGGCAGCGCAACCCGGCGCGCTGGTCTGGCAACACGCGCGACTGGTCGCACATCGGTGCGGTCACTCTCAATCCGGAGCGCGACTCGGTGGTCAACACGGCTGCCGGCGCTCAACATACTCAGCAGAAAGCTGCGTGACTCAGGCGACAACTACCTTGACGCGCGAAGAAACATACCAACTATTGCTGGCGGTCTGCTCGCGTCAGTTTCGCGCGCGAGCGGCATCACGGTTGCTTGTGCACGCGGCTCTGATGAGGCAGTGTTGGCATAGCCCCCTGATCCATACGCCACACCCATGCAGGCGCCCCGTTGACCGACGCCAAATCGTTGATCGCAGCCCCCATCTGTGCGTCGCCGGCGCCACGCGATGCGATGCATAGGGCGACCGGAGATTCATCGGCATCGATCAGGATGACGCTGGCCAGCAGTTGCCCTACCGGCAGGTTGTAGCGCAGCTCCTTCACGAACTTGCGGCCGTCTCGCACCAGCCTCTCGACGAGTTGCTGTTCGAAAGAGTCCTCAATGGGCAACCACTGGTTTGTCACCGGCATCAGCGAGAGTTCAGCAATCGTCGGTATGCCTCCCTCGCTGATGCCGAACGTGGCGATCATCATCATGTGTAGGTTATCGGCCGCGCCCCAGAGCGACAGCTCAGGCTCGAAGCGCCGGCCCAGGCGGCGATAGAGCTGCTCGTCGAGCGCGAAGGCTTGGTCCGGCACGTGTTTGATGACCGCCTTGAAGGCGTACCGCGCAGGGACGATCTCTTTGACTTCAGCGATCAGCAGCATCAAGTGCTGCGGCTTGCCGGGCGAGGCCACGGCATGCGCCCACTGCACGTTGCGACGTGCGTTGATCGCGTCCCGCTGTTCAACGCAAAACGCTTCGGGGATGTAGAGCCGGGCATGCAGGGCGCCGCCGCGCGCTATCTTATTCTCGGCGGCCAGCAGCAGGTGTTTGCGCACCGTGGCCCAGGAGCGCCTGCCTGCAAACCCCGGCTGCCACCGCGTGAGTTCGGCCTGGTCCCACAGGTAGTGCAGCAGGCCGCGAAGGGACAACTTCGTGCCGTCGGTAGTCACGCTATCGCTGGAGCTGCCGGCAACCGGCGTGGTCGATCTGCCGCTGACCCTGGTCATCGAGAAGCCGAGCTTCAACGCCGTTTCGCCAGTAGCCGGGTCTTCGGCGATCGCCGAGCCCAAGACCTGCCCCAGGCCGGAGAACTCGGCTGGGGGTTCGTAGGACGGGCAGTCTGGTGCATGGTGGCTGCCTGTGTTCGGCATGCGCTTGACGATGAAGCCGTCGCCCAGCCGCGCCACGTACATCTCGATGCCATCGACCAGGCACAGGCAGCGAGGCCGGCGGTGCGCGGCGTGCGCCACTGCAATTGCTTCGGCAAAGCCGAGCGAATCGATATCGAACTTTCGGTTGCCGACCAGATACGCGGACTTCGGCGCAGCCAGGGCCGCCTCGGGTGCAGTCTCTTGCATCGCTGGGCCTCAACGCACCGGAGCAGCACGCTCGCGGTTGCGCTGCACCTCCGGGGTTGGTACCACCACCTGCCGCTGCGAAGGTGCCGCCTTGTCGTAGACCTTGACCTTGAGCGACTGACCCTCGCGCAGGCGTTGGGCGAGTTTCTCGGTGGCCGCCGCTATCACGGCCTCGCGCTGCTTCTCGGGCACGCGTTTGGCGACCAGCACAGCCTCGATGGCGGCGAGCACCGCCTTGCGCCCGCCGCCGCCGCGCGCCGACGCCTTCTCGGCGGATGCCGCAGCGGCCCCAGGGCTATCGCCGCCGACACCACGAACGGGCTCGATCCTGTTGACCAGCCGCGCCTCGCGCTCCTTCGTCAGCACTTCCAGGTCTGCGGGGTTCGGCTCGTAGCCGAGCGTCTTGACGCCACGCACCGACGCTTCCAGCCACACCATGCGCTTGAAGTCTTCGTTGCCCGACACGCGCAATGCGCGCCAGTTGCGTGCCTCGGCTACGTCGACCATCGAGCGCGCCACGGAAGGGCTGTTGGTGTCGGTCGCCAGGCGGAACGTCGATTCCGTGAAAGCCACCCGCGATGTGTCGCCGCGGAACCGGTACTCGGTGCGACCGATCGTCACGTCGCCCACCGTCACCGGGGCCCGCTTGATGAGGTAGCGATCGATCAACGCGGCTTCGAGCCGCGCGACTTGGGCGGCTCGCTCGGCCTGTGCGTCGATCTTGGCGAGGGAATGGGCAACTGCGGCCTCGGGCTGCGCCGCAGACTTGGGCATCGGCACGACGTTTGTCGGTTGCGGCCGTTCGTCGCGCACTGGTGTGGCTTCCGCGGCCCGTTCGGGCATTGCGGCGCGTTGCGGACCGCGTTGCCATGCTCCATCGACCTTCTGGACGGTCGTTCGCGTGCCCTGCGCATCGATGGCCGTGAACCGGCTGCTGCCGAGATGGTCGGCCTTGGCCACGATCTCGGGGAAGGTGTTCGCCCGGTAGGTCACCTCGGCGAATGGATCGCGAAGCTCGTACCGCTCGCCTGGTACGTTGATCGGCGTCTGGAACCGATCCTTTGCGATGGTCGCGCGATTGGCGGGCTCGACGGTGCCTCCCTGGGCAGCTGCTGGGCGGCGGGCTTGGCTGTTTTCGGCATCCATGGCGTCCTCGCAAGGCTTGTAGGAATCGACGTTGGAAATGACGTAAGAAACGACCGACGCGGCCGGTCAAGGAAGCGCAGCCGGCGTCGCACTCATCGCGACCGGCAGCGTCCGGTACGCCTCGATCTCGACCCGCCGGTTCATCGCCCGGCCGGCGGGGCTCGAGTTTTCAGCGGCGAAGTCGCCGGCTGGTTGATACGTGGCCCGAATGCGGGCCGGATCGATGCCTGCGCCGACCAGGTAGTCACGCACGGCCGCCGAGCGCTCACGGGCGATCCGGCTTTCGGCGGCAGAGTCGGTGGTGCCATCCGTTCGGCCGCGCAGCAGCACCAGAGGCGCGGCACGGGCGTTGTCGATCAGGGCGGCTGCGGTGTCGGGGGGAACAACGACGCGCGTGCTGCCGAAGTCGAAGCGGATCGTGAAGACGCTGTTCGCTTGTGGCGCCGAAGCCATGGCCACGATGGCTTGCTGGCGCGCCGACACACGCTCAAGGGTTGCCGCGGCGGTCTCTGCGAGCCGGCCCGATTCGGTGGCGACGATACGCGTGTTCTGCAGATCGCTCTTGCAGACCTGCAACTCCACCGCCATCGCCGAGTTGGCTGGTCGCTTCAATGACTCGTCAACGGTCGGCGGCCTCGGAGGTGAGCCGCAGGAGCCCAGCACCAGCAGCACGGGAATCAGGGGCAAAGCAGAACGCATGGCGAGTCTCCCGTGTGGTGCTCAAGGCCAAAGAGTCAAGGCCGACTGAATGACATGAGCGCGTGCTCAGGCGCCGATGCTTCGGAGATCAACCCTTCGGCAATCAGCACGCCGTCATCATCGGATGCGGGCTCAATGGAGCCGCCAGCGTCGACTGTCGGGCCGGCACCCGAACGCCCCGCGGTGAAGAAGTCGAGCAGACTGTCCGCGGATTTGTCAGGCGGACCTTCGAAGTTGTCCGGCAGCAAAGTGATGTCGTGCGCCAGCGCCTCCAGGCTCAATGCTTCGCCAGGAGCCAAGTCGTCGTCGGCAAACCGCCAGCGCTGCTGTACGCGAGCCAGATGAAGGTCCATGTCGATCTGCGGCACTTTCGGTGCGGGCCGCAGACGCGCGGTGAAGACCTTCTCCCGGTGGTAGCGGATCTTCTCGCCCAGGATCGGCTTGCAGTTCTCGTAAATCACCACAAGGCGCTCGCTGCCGAGTTCCTTGAATTCCTGCGGCAGCAGCAGGGACCGGCGCTGCTCGCTTTCGTTGCGGCTGACCGCGCTGTGGCCATGCTGGCTGAAGGACCGGCTGCGCCCGCGCGACGTGGCGCGTTCGGTGAACTGCCCGAGCATGGCGCTGTACTCGTCGGCGTCGCGCTGCTCGCGCGGTGCGTAGAGGATCTGCAAGCCATGGTTGGTGGCGAAGGTGCGTGCGTCCTTGTCACCGTACACCGCATCCAGTTGCGACATGGCCTGCACGACCGTCAGCAGTCGCAAGTTGTAGCCGGCCAGGAAGGCCGCGGCGGACGAGATGACGCCGACGCGGCCCATCGCCGTGAACTCGTCGTTGACCAGCAAGCACTGCACCTTGAGGCTCGCGTCCTGCTCGGGCAGGTGCTGCGTGTTCAGGTTGACGAGCTGCGAGAAGAACAAGGCGAGTAGCGGCCGGGCATTGGCCAGCCGGTTCGGCGGGATGCGGACGTAGATCGACATGCGCCGGCGTCGCACATCTTCCAGCCGGAAGTCGTCGGCGCTGGTGGCCGCATCGACGACGGCATCGGCGAAGATCGTCAACGGCGCATTGAGCGTCGAGACGATGCTGGTGAGCGTGTTTTCGGAATTCGACAGCAGGCGATGCAGGGCGTCGGTGCATTCATCCGACAGGGGGTTGCCGTCGCCCTTGCGTTGTTCGATCAAGGTCGACAGATGGTCCTTGAGCGACCGACCCCGGCCAGAAGACTGGCGCAGCAACTCTCCGATCGTTCGCGGCAGCTCAGGCGTTTCCAGCAGCACGAGGCCGAGCCCGAGGAACAGGTTGCGCGCCTGGTCGTTGAAGAACGCTTCCGACGATGTGCCGCTGCCATCGTTCGGGAAGAACACCTGCCCGATGGTGAGCAGATCGCCGACGCGGTGCAGCGGGCTGGTGCGCACGGCAGTCAGCGGGTTCCAGCGATGACTGCGCGCGGACTCGTCGAAGGGCGAAAACGCATAGACGGCCTGGCCACGCTCGGCGCGGTAGCCTGCCGTGATGTCGTAGTTCTCGCCCTTGATGTCCAGCACCACGGCCGAGTCGGGCCAGTTCAGCAGGTTCGGGATGACCACGCCGACGCCCTTGCCGCTGCGGGTCGGAGCCGACAACATCACCGAGAGCTGGCCGGGGAGGGCGAGGAACTTGCCGCGGTAAGGAACTGTCAGCAAATTACTTTTACAAGTTGAGTCGAACCCGATAGCATTGGGAGATGGTTGATGACGAGTCCAAGATCGCTGAGAAGTACGAAG
>JAYSVE010000001.1:0-14333 GCA_043718725.1 Methylibium sp. | reverse complement strand
AAGGCCGTCGGTGGCGGCAGCGCGCTCCCGGGCCTCGCTCTCGGCGAGAAAGCGCGCGGCCAGCACCAGAGCGCCCATCGCGAAGTCCTTGCCATGGGCTGCAGTCATGGCGTTGGCGATAACCGCGAGTTCCTGGAAGAACACGTCCTTGCTTGCGGTTTCGACGTCGTTCATGGCATTACCTTTCTTTCGGGTTGAGAACCTGGCGGTGCCGGATTGCGTGCGGCGAACAACTCGTCCGGCAGGCCGACCCAGCCGAACACGCCGTCTTGGGTTCCGAAAGCGAGTCGGCTGCCGTCGCCGGACCAGGCGAGCGCATTCACTGCACCGCCGCCCGAGCCCTTGATGAACAGCCCTTCGTCGCTGCCCGGTCGGCACAGCAGTACCGCACCGTTGAAGTATCCGGCCGCGATCAGCGACTGGCGCGGATGGCAGCTAACGCAGCTCACCGGAGTCTTGCTCGGGATGCCGCACTCGACGGGCTGGTCGGCCCCGCCGGGTGGATCAAAGCCCCAGCACACCGGGCGCGTGCCGCCGCTGGTGGCGAGGTATCGCCCGTCATGTGCGAATGACAACGACAGCGGTTGCCCCGGGTAGCCGCCCATCTCGATGTCACCGCCATCGGCCACGCGCCAGCCATGGAGCGCGTTCTCCTGCATACCGGTGACGAGGTAATGACCGTTCGGGCTCCAGGCCAGCGCGCGGTGATAGCCGCGCCAGGCGAGTCGTCTGGGCAGACCGCTCTCGGACCAGAGCGTGACCGCGTCACTGTGCGCCGCCGCCAGGCAGCGTCCGTCCGGACTGAAGGAGAGGGCGGTGGCCGGTGCGGGCAATTCGATGACATCGTCGCCCGACACGGTGGTTCGGGTCACGCGCCGCCCGCTGGCATGGGCGACCACACCCGCCTGGTTGCAGGCCAGCGCGTCGATCCAGGCACCCGGCAGGTCCGCCAAAATTGAAGGATGGCCCGAGCGGGGCACCTGCACCACACGTCCATCGTCGCCGCCAGTGATGAAGCCGCCGCTAGCGTCCGCTGCGATGCACAGGCAACTGCCTTGGTGGCACGAGGCGCGCACCGGTCTGGCGGCCGGCGCCTCGGCTGGCACCACCGCCACACCACCGCCCGGTTTGGGCTCGATGCGCGGACCGTGAGCCCAGTTGGCATCGGCCACGGCGAGGTGGCCGTCGCCCTGTGCGAAGCCGACCGAATTGCCCTTGGCATTCCAGGCCACGGCAACCACCGGGGCGCCGGACTCCCAGGAGGCCCCAAGCAACTCCAGCAAGGACGGCGGCGCATTCATGCCGTCGCCTCCAGCGCATCGGCCAGGCAGTGCCCGAGCTCGTCGCGCAATTCGTCGGCATCGAGGCAGCGGCCGATGAAGACCAGCCGTGATTCGCGCGCTTCGTCGGCGGCCCAAGGGCGATTCAGGCCGCTGTCCACCGTCATGTGCACCGCCTGGAAGACGAAGCGACGGTTCTCGCCATCGAAGGCGACGATGCCCTTGGCACGCAGCAGGTCGGCGCCGCGCTCGGTCACGAGGCGCTGCAGCCAGGGCAGGAAGCGGCTGCGCTCAAACGGCCTGTCGAAGCTCAGCGAGACGCTGGCGAGGTCGGTGCTGTGGCGGTCCGCGCCGACCGTCGCATAGCCATGGGGGGGCCGGCCGGCCGCGACGGCGCCGAGCCGGGCCGCGGGCAGGCGCAGGCGCGCGATGTCGAATGCGCCCCGGTCCAGCAGTGACGCGAGTGCGGTGTCGCCATGCACCGAATGGCGCTGTTCGGCGCCCGGATTGATTTGTTGCACGGCCTGCTGCGCCGCCGCCAGGGTCGCGGCGTCGGCCAGGTCGGCCTTGTTGAGCAGCACCAGGTCGGCCTGCGCCAGTTGCGCGCCGGCCTCGGCGCAATCGCGCAATTGCGCCGGCAGGTGACGCGCGTCGGCCACGCAGATCACGCTGTCCAGGCGGGTGTGCTGGCGCAACAGGTCGTCGAGGTGAAAGGTCTGCACGATCGGCGCCGGGTCGGCCAGGCCGCTGGTTTCGATCAGGATGCCGTCGAAACCGCCCGGGCGCCGGACCAGGTTGCTCGCGACACGGATCAGGTCGCCGCGCAGCTTGCAGCAGACACAGCCGTTGTTCAGCTCGTAGACCTCTTCCTCGGCGCCGACCACGAGGGCGCCGTCGATGCCGAGTTCGCCGTACTCGTTGACGATGACGGCGTAGCGGCGCCCGCCGGCGTCGTGCAGCAGGCGGTTGAGCAGCGTGGTCTTGCCAGCGCCGAGAAAGCCGGTCAACACGGTTACCGGAATCCTTGCCTTGTCCACTCAGCTTTCCTCAGATTGAATTGCGCCGCCGAGGCGCCATCGACCCAGCCTGGTATTGGCAAATCGGCGCCACCCGGGAGTCTTGCCACGCTGGGCACGACAGCGCGTCAGGGCAGGACCGGTGCGCGGGGCGGATCAGGGGATCAACACTGCGCGGCCCTTGACCTTGCCGTGATGCAGGTCGAGCAGCGCCTGGTTGGCGTCCTTCAGTTTGTATTCGCGCGTCGCCAGGTGCACCAGCCCGCGGTCGGCCAGCGCCATCAGCTCGACCAGTTCCGGGTAAGTGCCGACCAGGTTGCCGACGATGGTTTTTTCGCTGGTGATCATGTCCATGGTCGGCAGATCGATCTTGCCGCCGTAGCCGACGATGTAGTAGCTGCCGGCGTTGCGCGTCATCGCCAGCCCCTTGGCGATGGCGTCGCCCTCGCCGACGAAATCGATCACCGCCTCGGCGCCCTTGCCATGGGTGAGTTCGAGCACCCGGTCGACCTCATTGCCGTCGGCCTTGACCACGTGATGGGCGCCGCATTCCTTGGCCAACTGCAACGCCATGTCGCCGCGGTCGACGACGATGATCTCAGCGGCGCACAGCGCGGCCAGCACCTGGATGCCGATGTGGCCCAGGCCGCCGGCGCCGATCACCACGGCGTACTCGCCCGGCAGCAGGTGGCGCGAGGCCTTCTTGGCGGCGCGGTAGGCGGTCAGGCCGGCGTCGGTGTACGGCGCCACGTCCTTGGGCGCCAGGGTCTTGGGCAGCTTGATCAGCGAGCGCTGGCCGGTGCGAAGGTATTGGGCATAGCCGCCGTCGGCGTTGATGCCGGGGAAGCGGCTCTCCTCGGCATGCATGTCGTTGCCGCGCCGGCAGGCCAGGCAGTGACCGCTGGTGACCAGCGGGTGGCAGATCACGGCGTCGCCGACCTTCACGCCGGTGACCGCCGAGCCCATGGCCTCGACCCAGCCGGCGTTCTCGTGGCCCATGATGTAGGGCAGCTTGATCTCGACCTTGTCGCTCCAGATGCCTTCGACCACGTGCAGGTCGGTGCGGCACACGCCGGCGCCGCCAATGCGCACGATGACGTCGGTCGGGCTTTCGATCTTCGGGTCCGGCACGTCTTCGTAGCTCACGAAGGCGTCGCTGCTGAGCGACGGGTCGTACTTGTGCAGCACTGCGGCTTTCATGATTCGTCTCCTGAGGGGCGTCGGGTGAGTCAGGCGCATCGCTGCGGCCGTCGTTGCGATCCAGTTCGCAATCGCTGTGCCACCCTCGGACACACGGGCCTCGGGCGTCTCAAGTCCTTGATGGGGCTGGGATATTTTGGCGAGGTGGTGGCTTTCCCGCGGCCCGGTGAGACATAAGGTGTCGCAGGATCGGTCGCGCCGTCGGTGTCCCAACGGGGGGAGACCGTCGCGAATCGCTACAGCGATTACCCTAGGCCGGCCGCCACCAAAGGCGCACCCCGGGTCGCCAGGCGCCTACGCGCCGCCGGCCAGCAAGGCAGCGTTGCCACCGGCCGCGGCGGTGTTGATCGTCAGCACCTGCTCGGCGCAGAAGCGGTAAAGATAGTGCGGCCCGCCGGCCTTGGGGCCGGTGCCCGACAGACCCTCGCCGCCAAAGGGCTGCACGCCGACCACCGCACCGATCATGTTGCGGTTGACATAGACGTTGCCGATGCGCGCGGCCGAGGCCAGCCGCAGCGCGCGCGAGTCGATGCGGGTCTGGATGCCCAGCGTCAGGCCGAAGCCGAGCGCGTTGATTTGCGCGACCACCGCGCCCGCGTCGCCACCCCAGCGCACGACGTGCAGCACCGGGCCGAAGATCTCCTGGCCCAGCGCCGCGATGCCCGGCAGCTCGAAGGCGATCGGCGCGATCAGCCGCGGCAACGGCGCGCTCAGCGGCGCCTCGCCAATCAAGATGGCTTCGCGCCGCAGACGGGCAATGTGGGCGCCGATGGCGTCAAACGCCTCGGCGTCGATCAGCGGGCCGACGTCGGTGGCCAGCAGCGCGGGGTCGCCGACGCGCAACTCATTGAGCGCGCCGCGGATCATTTCGATCACGCCGTCGGCCACGCTCTCGTGCACACACAGCAGGCGCAGCGCCGAGCAGCGCTGGCCGGCCGAGCGGAACGCGCTTTGCACCACCGCGTCGACCACCTGCTCGGGCAGCGCGGTGCTGTCGACAATCATCGCGTTGATGCCACCGGTCTCGGCGATCAGCGGCACGATGGCGCCGTCCTTGGCGGCCAGCGCGCGGTTGATCACCTTGGCAACCGCCGTCGAGCCGGTGAAGCACACGCCGGCGCTGCGCGGGTCGGCCACCAGCGCCGCGCCCACTGTTTCACCCGGGCCGTGCAACAAGGCCAGCGCGTCGCGCGGCACGCCCGCCTCGAACAGCAGCGCCACCATGCGCTGCGCCACCGCCGGCGTTTGCTCGGCCGGCTTGGCGGCCACCGCATTGCCCGCGACCAGCGCGGCCACGACTTGCCCGGCAAAGATCGCGAGCGGAAAATTCCAGGGGCTGATGCACACGAACACACCGCGCCCGTGCAGGCGCAGTTGGTTGCTCTCACCGGTGGGCCCGGGCAGAGCCTGCGCGCCCAGGCGCAGTTCGGCCTGGTCGGCGTAATAGCGGCAGAAGTCCACCGCCTCGCGCACTTCAGAGACACAGTCGCCCAGGGTCTTGTGCGCTTCCTTCACCAGCAGGCCGCAGAACTCGGGCAGGCGCGCTTCGAGCAAGTCGGCGCCGCGGCGCAGCACGGCGGCGCGTTGGTGCACCGGCGTCGCGTTCCAGGCCTCAAAGCCCACCCGCAGCCGCTCCATGGCGGCGTCGACGTCGGTCGGGCCGGCCTCCGTCACGGCCTCGACCCGGGTCGAGGCCAGCGCGCGCAGCAGCGGTTCGCGCGCCGCCAGGCACGCGAGATCGACGCCGGCCGAATTCTTGCGGCCGCGCTGGCCGTCCCATCCGTACAGCGCCACCGGCAGCGCCAACCCGGGGCGCTTGGCAGGGTGCAAGGGCGACGCCAGCAGGTCGTCCACGGCCACCGTTGCGTCGGTCAACTGGTGCACAAACGACGAATTGGCACCGTTCTCCAGCAAGCGGCGCACCAGGTAGGCCAGCAGGTCGCGGTGTTCGCCCACCGGCGCGTACACCCGCACCGGCAGATCGGCCGCTTTCGTCACCTCGCGGTACACCCCTTCGGCCATGCCGTGAAGGCGCTGCAGTTCGAAGACCGCGCCGTTGGCACGCGCCATCTGCACGATGGCCGCGATGGTGCCGGCGTTGTGGGTCGCGAATTGCGGGTAGATCACATCGGCATGCTGGATCAGCGCGCGCGCGCAGGCCAGGTAGGAAATGTCGGTGTGGTGCTTGTGCGTGAACACCGGGTAGCCGGACAGGCCCAGCTCCTGCGCGCGCTTGATCTCGCTGTCCCAGTACGCGCCCTTGACCAGGCGCACCATGAAGTGCAGGTGGTCCGCGCGGGCGATGCGCGCCACTTCATCGACCACGGCCAAGGCGCGCGTCTGGTAGGACTGCACCGCGAGACCGAAGCCGCGCCAGCGCGGAAATTCCTTGGCAATGCGCTGCGCGAGCGCCTCGAACACGTCAAGCGAGAGCTCCAGCCGATCGCTCTCTTCGGCGTCGATCGCCAGGTTGATGTGGGCGCGCGCCGCGGGCTCGATGAGTTGCCACACGCGCGGCAGCAGTTCGCCGAAGACGCGCTCGCGCTGGCCATCCTCAAAGCGCGCGAACAGGGCGCTGAGCTTGATCGAAATGCCGTCGGCGGTCTCGGGTCCGACGCTGGTGTTGGCCTGGACGATGTGGTCGATCGCGTTGCGGTAAGACGCCAGGTAGCGTTGCGCATCGGCCTCGGTGCGCGCGCCTTCACCCAGCATGTCGTAGCTGTGGCGCAAGCCGGGCTGGGCCTGGCGCGCCGACGCGGCCTGCGCCATGGCCTCGCCAATGTCGCGCCCCAGCACGAACTGTCGGCCCAGCAACTGAATCGCCCGCACGGTGGCGGCCACCACCGTCTGCGCGCCCAGGCGCTGGAAGAGGCCGGTGTCGCCCTCGCTGTCGGGCAGAAACTTCTTCGACAGCCCGATGGCGCTGGCCGACAGGCTGGCCAGCAGCTTGTGCGAGCCGCCCTGGCCCCGGGCGTCAAATTTCGCCTTGCCGAGCTGGTCGGCGGTCAGCGCGACGGCGGTCTCGGTGTCCGGCACGCGCAGCAGCGCTTCGGCCAGCCGCATCAGCGCCAGGCCCTCAGCGCTGGAAATCGGGTACTCGCGCAGCAGCGATTCCATGGCCCAGAACGGCGCCGGGTTGTCGCGCACCGCCTGGACCCAGGGACGCGCAACTTGCGCCGCAGCCGGCCAGGCCAGCGCGCCACCCAAGGTGGCCAGCAGCCGGCCCAGAACCTGAATTTCGTCGTGGCAGGGTTGCGGCAGTCGATCCGAGGCTTCCGGCATGGCAAACATGAGCGTCCTTCGCAGCCAACAGTGACGCAGGATATCGCCGTGCCACGGCCGGCGCGACCCGGCGGGGGCGCCGCCAGTGCAGAGTTCGATGCGGTGTGGAACACTGCACTAGACTGCCGGCCTCAAATTCAACCGGGGCGGCCCATGAAGATCGATTTCGTCTCCGACGTGGCCTGCCCGTGGTGCGCCGTCGGGCTGTACTCGCTGGAGGTGGCGTTGAAGCGGCTCGGCGCCGAGGTCGACGTCGAACTGCACTTCCAGCCCTTCGAGCTCAACCCCGCGATGCCGCCCGAGGGCGAAGACACCGCCGAGCACCTGACCAAGAAATATGCCATGACGCCAGCGCAGCTCGCGCAGGCCCGCGAGACCTTGCGCCAGCGCGGCGCCGACGTGGGTTTCACGTTCGGCGACCGGCCGCGCATCTGGAACACGTTTGACGCGCACCGCATGCTCTTTTGGGCCGGGCTCGAAGGACGCCAGCGCGCGCTGAAACATGCCTTGCTCGCCGCCTACCACACCCACGGTCAAAACCCGGGGGCGCACGATGTGCTCTTGCGCCTGGCCGGCGAGGTGGGGCTGGACGTCGATCGGGCGCGCGCCGTGCTTGGGTCTGACAAGTTCGCCGCGCAAGTGCGCGAACGCGAGCGCCACTTCCAGAGCCAGGGCATCCAGGCGGTGCCGTCGGTGATCATCAACGACCAGCACCTGATCCAGGGCGGCCAGCCGCCGGAGATGTTTGAGCAGGCGCTGCGCCAGATTGCCGCGCAGGGCTGACGCCGAACAACCTCGCCGTCGTGCACAGCACGGCGCTTGCCCGATACGCTCGATCGGATTCAGCCGCGCCGGCCGAAGATCGCCGTGCCCACGCGCACCAGCGTGGCGCCCTCGGCGATCGCGGCCTCGAGGTCACCCGTCATCCCCATCGACAGGGTGTCGAGTTGCAGGCCCCTGGCCTGCAATGCCAGCAGCAACTCGCGCAAGGCGCGGTGCGAGCGGCGCTGTTCGGCGGGATCCGGCGTCGCTTGGGGAACCGCCATCAGGCCGCGCAGCCTGAGGCGGGGCAATTCGGCCACGGCCATCGCGACCCCGGCCAGCTCGGAGGCGGCCAAGCCGCTCTTGCTGGCCTCGCCGCTGATGTTGACCTGCAGGCAGATTTGCAGCGTCGGCAAGTGGCCCGGCCGCTGCTCGCTCAGGCGCTGCGCGACCTTCAACCGGTCGACCGAATGAACCCAGTCGAACTGTTCGGCCACGATCCGCGTCTTGTTGCTTTGCAGCGGCCCGATCAGGTGCCATTCGATGCGCTCGCGCAGGCCGGCCAGCGCAGCGATCTTGGCGACACCCTCCTGCACCTGGTTCTCGCCGAAGGCGCGCTGGCCGGCGTCGAACGCTTCTTGCACCGCGGGCGCGGCGACCGTCTTGCTCACCGCGAGCAGCGTGACGCTTTGCACGGGGCGCTCGGCTGCCTCACAGGCGCCGGCAATGCGCATGCGCACTTGCGCCAGGTTGTCTGCGATCATCGACCTATTGTGTCGCGAGTCCGTCGCTGTCGGCCCGTGGGGCGGCTCATCCGCTGGCCCGACACTTCGTTGATTTTTCGGTCGAACCCTTCGGCCACAGCTGGCGGCAACGCCTTCAAACCCCATGGACATCACCCAACTGTTGGCGTTTTCGGTCAAGAACAAGGCATCTGACCTGCACCTCTCGGCCGGGCTGCCGCCGATGATCCGGGTGCATGGCGATGTGCGCCGCATCAACGTCGACCCGCTCGATCACAAGCAGGTTCATGAGATGGTCTACGACATCATGAACGACTCGCAGCGCAAGGCCTACGAGGAGTCGCTGGAGTGCGACTTCTCGTTCGAGATTCAAGGCCTGGCGCGCTTTCGCGTCAACGCGTTCAACCAGAACCGTGGCGCGGGCGCGGTGTTTCGCACCATCCCGTCGAAGATCCTCACGCTGGAGCAGCTCAACACGCCGAAGATCTTTGCCGAGCTGTCGCTCAAGCCGCGCGGCATGGTGCTGTGCACCGGGCCCACCGGTTCGGGCAAGTCGACCACCCTGGCGGCGATGGTCAACCACCTGAACGAAAACGAATTCGGCCATGTGCTGACGGTGGAAGACCCGATCGAGTTTGTGCACGAGTCAAAGAAGTGCCTGATCAACCAGCGCGAGGTCGGCCCGCACACCCTGAGCTTTGCCAACGCGCTGCGCTCGGCCTTGCGCGAAGACCCGGACGCGATTCTGGTCGGCGAAATGCGCGACCTCGAAACCATCCGGCTGGCGCTCACCGCCGCGGAGACCGGCCACCTGGTGTTCGGCACGCTGCACACCTCGAGTGCGGCCAAGACCGTGGACCGCATCGTCGACGTGTTCCCCGCCGCCGAGAAAGAAATGGTGCGCTCGATGCTGTCGGAGTCGCTGATCGGCGTGATTTCCCAGACCCTTTGCAAGTTGAAGGACGGCAGCGGGCGCGTGGCGGCCCACGAAATCATGCTCGGCACGGCGGCGATCCGCAATTTGATCCGCGAGAACAAGGTGGCGCAGATGTATTCGTCGATCCAGACCGGCAACAACATGGGCATGCAAACGCTGGACCAGAACCTGGCCGACCTGGTGCGGCGCAACGTGGTCGCGCCGGCCGAGGCGCGGTCCAAGGCCAAGTTCCCCGAAAACTTCCCCGGCTGAGCCGCAAGGACAAACACATGGAACGCGACCAGGCATCCAAATTCGTCAACGACCTGCTGCGCCTGATGGTCTCGCGCAACGGCTCGGACCTGTTCCTCACCGTGGACTTCCCGCCCGCCATCAAGGTCGACGGCAAGGTCACCAAGGTGTCGCCACAACCGCTCACCAGCCAGCACACGATGGCGTTGACGCGCGCGGTGATGAACGACAAGCAGGCCGCCGAATTCGAGCGCACCAAGGAATGCAACTTCGCGATCGCGCCGCAGGGCATCGGCCGTTTTCGCGTCAACGCATTCGTGCAGCAAGGCCACCTCGGGCTGGTGCTGCGCACGATCCCGCAAAAGCTGCCCACCATTGACAGCATGAACCTGCCGCAGGTCTTGAAAGACGTGTCGCTGGCCAAGCGCGGGCTGGTGATCCTGGTGGGCGCCACCGGGTCGGGCAAGAGCACCTCGCTGGCGGCGATGGTCGACTACCGCAATGAGAACTCCTACGGCCACATCATCACCATTGAAGACCCGGTGGAGTTCGTGCACCCGCACAAGAACTGCATCGTCACGCAGCGTGAAGTGGGCATCGACACCGACGGCTGGGAGCAGGCGCTGAAGAACACCTTGCGCCAGGCCCCGGACGTGATCCTGATGGGCGAGATCCGCGACCGCGAAACCATGGAGCACGCTGTCGCCTTTGCCGAGACGGGGCACCTTTGCATGGCCACCTTGCATGCCAACAGTTCCAACCAGGCGCTGGACCGCATCATCAACTTCTTCCCCGAGGAGCGGCGGGCGCAGTTGCTGATGGACTTGTCGCTCAACCTTCGGGCACTGGTGTCGCAGCGCCTGCTGCCCCGGCAAGAAGGCAAGGGCCGGGTCGCCGCGGTGGAAATCCTGCTGAACACGCCGCTGATCGCCGACATGATCTTCAAAGGCCAGGTGAGCGAGATCAAGGAGCTGATGAAGCGCTCGCGCGAGCTGGGCATGCAGACCTTCGACCAGAGCCTGTTCGATCTGTACGAAAACCAGCTCGTGACCCTTGAAGACGTGCTGCGCAACGCCGATTCGGTGAACGACCTGCGCCTGCAGATCAAGCTGAACAGCCAGCGCGCCCGCAGCACCGACCTGACGGCCGGCACCGAGCACATGGGCCTGGTGAAATAGCCGAGCGTCGCCGCGCGCCGCGTCAATGCCCACGCGCAGCTCGCGAGTCGGGGCGGGTTCGAAGGACAATGCGGCTTTGCCCGTCCCGGCGGCTTGACTCCGGGGCAGCCCCAACCTTCGAGCACCCCGATGAGCACCAAAACTTACGATCCGATTGCGCCGCGCCGCGTGGCATTCCTTGGCCTGGGCGTCATGGGCCAGCCGATGGCCGGCCACCTGGCGGGCGCCGGTCACACCGTCACGGTCTACAACCGGACCGCGGCCAAAGCCGCGGCGTGGGCGGCTGAACACAACGGCCGCGCGGCCGCGACGCCCAAGGCGGCGGCCGACGCGGCGGACATCGTGTTCTGCTGTGTCGGCAACGACGACGATCTGCGCTCCGTGGTGCTGGGCCCGCAAGGCGCCTTTGCCGGCATGAAGGCCGGTGCGATCTTTGTCGACCACACCACCGCATCGGCCGCGGTGGCGCGCGAACTGAGTGCGGCGGCCCGCGTCGCAGGCTTGCAGTTCATCGACGCGCCGGTGTCCGGCGGCAACCTGGGGGCCGTGAACGGCACGCTCACCGTGATGTGCGGCGGCGACGCCGGCGCGTTCCAGACGATGCTGCCGGTGGCCATGGCCTTCTCGAGGGCCGTGACGCTGCTGGGCGACAACGGCTGCGGCCAATTGGCCAAGATGGTCAACCAGACGGCCATCGCCGGCCTGCTGCAAGGCCTGTCCGAAGCCATCGCCTTCGGTGAACGCGCCGGCCTGGACATGGCGGCGGTGCTTCAGGTGATCGGCAAGGGCGCGGCCCAGAGCTGGCAGATGGAGAACCGTGGCGGGACGATGATTGCGGGTCAGTTCGACTTCGGCTTTGCCGTTGACTGGATGCGCAAGGACCTGGGTCTGGTGCTCGACGAAGCCAAGCGCAACGGTGCGCGGCTGCCGGTCACGGCCCTGGTGGACCAGTTTTACGCCGACCTGCAGGCCCAGGGCGGGTCGCGCCAGGACACGTCCAGCCTGATCCGTCGACTGCGCTGAGCGAGCGGGCCGATCGGCCCGCATTACGCACCCGCTCGCCGAGCTACTTGGCGGACTTCGGCAGCGCGGCCAACTCGGCCTCGGTCATCAACTCGAACACCCGCACGACCTTTTGCACCCCGGGGACGCCACGCGCCACGTCGGCGGCGCGCTGGGCCTCACGTTCGGAAACCCGCCCCATCAGGTAGACCGTGCCCCGTTCGGTGACGACTTTGAAGGCGTTGGCGAGGATGTCCTTGGCATCGATCAGGCTGGTCTTGACTTTGCCGGACAGGAAGCTGTCGTAGGACCGGCTTGACAGCGAACTGAGGCCGGTGACGCCCAAATCATTCACAACGCTGCGCACGCTTTCGACCTTTGAGACGGATTGCTCGGCCGCCGCCTTGTCGGCTTCGGTCGGGACCTCGCCGGTCAACAGCACCAAGCGGTTGTAGCTGGTGACGCTGACATGGCCGCGATCGCCCAGCAGTTCACCGACCCGGCTGTTGGCGCGCAACTCGATGGCCTGGTCGTCGATCTGGGCGCCCGAGGTGCGCCGGTCGGTGACGACCATGGCACCACCCACGAACGCCCCACCGATGACGAACGCGGCGCAACCCGGCAGCGTGGTGACCAGTGTGGCCGCCGCCAGCAGGGCGAGCAGCGGCGTGGCACGCTGGCGGTGACGGAGGGATTTTGCTGTCATGTGTTTTCCTGTTCGCCCAAGAGTTGCAGGTCCACCGCGTCGCACAGACAATGAATCGTCAGCAGGTGGACCTCCTGGATGCGCGCGGTGCGTTCGTGCGGCACGCAGATGAAGACGTCGGTTTCCGCCAGAAGGCCGCGCAGCTTGCCACCGTTGTGGCCGGTCAGTGCCACCACGGTCATTTCACGGGCATGCGCCGCATCCACGGCGGCCAGCACGTTGGTCGAATTGCCACTGGTGGAAAACGCCAGCAGCACATCCCCCGGCGCGCCCAGCGCCTGCACCTGCTTGGAAAAAATGGCGCTGAAGTCGTAGTCGTTGCCGATCGCCGTGAGGATCGAGGTGTCGGTCGTCAAGGCAATGGCCGCCAGGCCGGGGCGCTCGCGTTCAAAGCGGCCCACGAACTCGGCGGCGAAGTGTTGGGCGTCGCTGGCCGAGCCGCCGTTGCCGCAGGTCAGCACCTTGCCCCCCGCGGTGATGCAACCGACCAACGCGCTGACGGCGTCGGCGATCGGCTTGGAGAGAATTTCGGCGGCGGCGTACTTGAGATCGGCGCTGTCGAAGAATTGCTGTTGAATGCGTTGTTCGAGCATGGGCATGGGCATGGATGATAAGACAAGGGTGCGGGCGATCGGTTCCCGGCCGGTGCGGCTGGCTCGGCGCCTTAGCCCGCATCGAACGCGCCGCGCAACCATTCGAGCTGGTCGCCGTCGATCGCCACCACGTCGAAGCGGCACGCCGGTGGCGTGGCGCAGTCCCTCAGGAAATGGCGCGCGGCGTAGACCGCCCGGCGTTGCTTGCTGGCGGTGACGCTGGCGGCGGCGCCGCCGTGGCTGGACGAGGCCCGCGCGCGCACCTCGACGAACACCAGGGTGCCGTCACGCTCAAGCAGAATCAGGTCGACCTCGCCGCCGCGCGCATGCGGGCCGGCGGCGACCCGATAATTGCGCCGCACCAGCGTGAGCCCGTGACGCGTCAGGTGCGCCAGCGCGCGCAACTCGCCAGCGTCGCCCACCGCCTTCGTCGTCGGACCTTTATTGACCATTCGTGACCACGCTCGATGCCTCCTTGATGCAACAGGCCGCCGCCCAGGCCGCCGGCGCGCAGCACCACCCGCCCGGCGCACTGTACGTGGTCGCCACACCGATCGGCAACCTGGCCGACCTGACGTTGCGGGCGATCCATGTGCTGGGGCTGGTGGATGCGATTGCCTGCGAAGACACGCGCCACAGCGCGCCGCTGCTGCGCCAGTTGGGCATCGTCAAACCGTTGTTGGCGCTGCATGAACACAACGAGCGCGCGGCGGCGGCCAGCGTGCTCGAACGGCTGGCCCGCGGCGAACGGGTGGCGTATGTCAGTGACGCCGGCACGCCGGCCATCAGCGACCCGGGCGCGGGCCTGGTGGCCGCCGCCCACGCAGCGGGTTGTCGCGTGATTCCGATTCCGGGGGCCAGCAGCGCGGTGGCGGCGTTGAGCGTCGCCGGCGACGTGAGCGGCGCGGCGTTTGCGTTCATCGGCTTCCTGCCGGCCCGCGGTGGCGAAAGGGCGCAGGCACTGAAGGCCCTGGCCGGCAACCCGACCACGCAGCTCCTGTTCGAGGCCCCCCACCGCATCGAAGCACTGGCCGCGTCGCTGGGGTCGCTGTGCGGCGCGCGGCGCGTGACGGTGTGCCGCGAGTTGACCAAACAGTTCGAAACCGTGGCGACGATGGCGGCCGCCCAGATCGCGGCCTGGCTGGCGGCCGACGCCCACCGCGGGCGGGGTGAGTTCGTGCTCGTCGTCCACGGCCTGCAAGCGGTCGACACGGCCGCGATCCCCGAGACGCACGACTCCACGCTGCACACCCTGATGGCGGCGTTGCCGCTGAAGCAGGCGGTGGCGCTGGCGGCAACCCTGACCGGCGCGTCGCGCAACGCCTTGTATGAACGCGCCCTGGCCTTGAAGCGCGAGGCCGAGACGCCGCCCGCGTAGCCGGCATCAAGGCCCCGCGGCGGAC